>CAZKZX010000017.1:0-15766 GCA_964557335.1 uncultured Methanomicrobia archaeon
GAGTTAAAAGATTGACTTCTGAAGGCCAAAACTCTATCGCTTTTTAGCGCACACGCTGTGCAGAGCTTTCGGTCAGTACATGAACTTTGTTATACCTCAAAAATATCCCATCGTCAACAGTGGATTCAGGAATCAAATTAACCTCGTGATAGTCATTGATCAGCCCTGTTAAACGTCGCAGTTTTAATCGCTGGGTTGAGTAGTTAATCGGTTTATTCTGTGTTTGAGGAAATATCCCCTTGAAGCAGATTATTCTTTGAAATAATTGCGCCATCTCTCATAATTATCAACCTGTTGGCCATATGTCCAACGGTGCTATCGTGAGTAACTGTAACGATTGTCTGTTTATCCTTCGTATTTAGCTCTTTTAATAACTCCATAACCTGCAGCGCGCTGTCAGAGTCAAGATTACCTGTAGGTTCATCTGCCCAAACTATAGCCGGATTATTCACGAGCGCTCTCGCAACAGTCACACGCTGTTGTTGACCACCTGAAAGCTCTGAAGGCTTGTCGTCTCCCCATTCATCAAGCCCTACCACGTTCAACATTTCTAATGCTCGCGCACGCGCTTTTTTTTTGATCGCATCCAGAAATTAGAAGTGGAAGCTCAATGTTCTCGAGGGCCGTCAAAACTGGCAGCAAGTTGAATGACTGAAAAATAAATCCCATCCGCTTCGCCCTATAGTCAGTGAGATCTCTATCAGACACGCTTTCCAGTGAAATTCCTTCGATTTTTACTCTGCCGCTGGTAAGGTCATCAAGTCCAGAAAGGCAGTTGAGTAATGTCGTCTTTCCACACCCACTTGGACCCATAATTGAGACCATTTCTCCTCTTTCGATGGTAAGATTGATATTGTTAAGGGCAGCAAGTTTGATGTTATTTATTGCATGCACTTTGCAGACGTTTTGTGCTTCTATCATCAGCATGTCATCACGTTGAGATTATCAGCTCTGTTTAAGTAAACCACGATGCAATTTTGAAGTTACACGCAAGCCGACTGTACTACTCCAACTCTTAGAATTAAGGATGTTTTATTTCATTTATAGTCATAGTTTCGTTTTTGTATCTGTAACCCATCCGATCTATTGATTCAAAACAGTTTCAAAGGTTACTATTTGCTGCCGGCAAAGGGCAATTACCACGATTAGTGACTGAGCTTCATATACTTGACTATGTACGTAATTACCTTAATCTTCACTACAAGATATAAATACAATCGGATAGTAACACAGTTCTTAACAAACTTAGATCTTACATGGTTGTAGCGATGACGATTAGGCAAAAGAATCAAAATGTACCGTTTAACGAGGAGCGCTGGAATAACTGGATTGAATCGGCACGAGAGAGTGATTATAAGAACATTGAAGAAGCCCCTCCACCAGTATTCATCGACATGGAAGAAGACGTAATCATAGCGTGCTATAAGCTCATAAAGGGTTTTGAAATTGGGCGCCTCACAAAGGAGGAAACACTCGAAAGCCTCTCCAAAATAGGTCTTATCACACAGCAGAAAGTTGATACTGGGGACAAGGATTTAGACGATATTATAGATCTCGTGCAGAGCTCTCTTCTAGGCGCTTTCGCCTCCTTCGAAAGCTACGTTGAGAACTCCTACGTGGATGATGCAAAGGCCGACGATTTGATCAAAGAGGCTATAGAACAGGAGAAGAACGGCAATTTAGACCTTGCGCTTGCAACAGTCGGCAAAGTCGGCGCAAAGATCATGGCGGGACATTCGCTTAATGATGAGGCACTTATTGAGCTTAAAGACGGCTGCGTCGCTGAATGGCTTGACGGAGTTGAATCGATCTCAGCAGTTTTGGTTAGCAATATCGAGTACGATGACGGGTCCGAAGACGATGAATAAGTTCGACGCGTGCGATTTAACCATTGGAATGTCGTCGTATGTATTAACAACAGCTTGCTGTTGCACTGAGTAACAACAGTCAAGTCACAGAATTGAGAACTGCTTCTGTCTTCTCGGCAACTGATTTCCATGTCCAATATCTGTCTATGAGTGTGTAACCGTCTCTCTCGGCATCCGCAAATTCGCTTTCTGATAAACTTAAAAGTTCATTTAGTAACAGCTTTAACCCCGGGACATCTCCCACTGTAAAAAATCGTATGACGTTTGAGTTTTGATCCACAAATCTGTGCGGTTTTATGTCACTTGCTGCGACGAGGCATCCTGAAGCCAATCCCTCAAGGAGGGTAACACCAAATCCCTCAAGTGATGACGCCGAAACTAAGACCTTTGACCTTGATAAGAGCTCTTCCTTCTTTGGTTGTGAGACAGATCCGACAAATTCCACGTTTTCGTACCCGTATATTTCCTCAAATTTTTGTTTGAGCTTCCCATCTCCTATTATTACAGTTTTTGCGGTGGTGCCCACAACGGCTTCGCAAACATGATCGACGTTCTTGTAAGACACGTCAAGACGGGCTATGCATATGACGTCGATATCTTTTTTTGCGCTCCTGAAATCCTCTCTATAAATCCCGTTTCCGGTTATCCGTATTTTATGCCGTGGGATCCAATATTGCAGCATTTCATAACTCGAGTCAGACACTGTGATAACAGAAGGGCACGTTGACGCATAGTATATGCACATCCTTTCCAATAAGCTCCCCTGCAACCCCTTAGTAAAGCTATTTGCCTGTAAATCCTTCCAAGCAAAAATGCCGCTTATGAGTGGTATGGGTTGATAAACGTCATGGATCACAGGGACAACTGCCTTTTTTACCCTTGCAAGAAAAGTGGAATAAATTGGTATAAAAGTCTGCGGGACTATTACGTCAAATCCTTCATTTAAATGTCTTATCTTTCTCGAAAGTCGAAGTGCAAACCTGAAATCTCCGGATCGCTTGTTTACCGTCTTTTTGTTGTGGACTTTGACGATTTCAAATGGAAATCTATCCTCAGGATAGGTAGATCGGGGGATCAGTGAAGTGAGCACTGTTATCTCGTTGTCATTTGAAAGTTCGCGACTTATCGAGTACATATGATTCTCGCCGCCTCCTTGCACTTGAAATTCCCCCTCTGCGTTACAAAAGGGAAAAAGTTCACTAATTATCAAAATTTTCAACGGCTGTACCTCTTTTGATGGCTCTCTGTTATAGGTTAGATGAATTATTAAATGGACAATGGATATTATAATCTTTGGATTTCATCCAAGAGCGGAGCAACAAACGTAAAACTGTGATCGTTATTTGACTAAAACTACCTCCGAAAAAATGCTGTGTATTAAGGGTAGTAAGTCAATCATCGAGTTACAGATTTGTACACATTAGAGGTCTTATTGGATATACTATCCCAGTCATAATCGGATGCAGAAGCTTGCGCTGCCGCAGACATTTTAGCCTTATCAATTTTTAAAATAGCAGACTTTATCGCTTCAGGAGTAAGGTCGACAATAAAACCGTTTTTTCCGTCTGTAATTAAATCTTTGGCCGCATTAGATTTAGAATTTGCAGTTATCACAGGTGTGCCACTGGCAAGAGATTCAAGTGCGACTATACCGAACCCTTCCCTGCTGGATGGTAAAATTAACGCATCCGCCGATTTCATTAGACCGATTAACTCATCATATGTCAATCCGGATTTAAACGTCACACTTATTCCAAGTTCCTTTGAAAGACGTATCAGCCTTTCCTTTTCCGGCCCATCTCCTATGATTCCAAGCGATTTATTTTGAGGCATTGATTTTAATAACAACTCTACGTTCTTTTCTGGGATCAATCTCCCGACGAAGAGCACATCAAACAATTTGTTTGAAGGTTTGATTGCACTAATAAGGTGCAAATCAACGCCATTTGGGATGACAGTCACGTTTTTTACAAAATGACTGAGACCCTCTTTCGTATTTTTTGAAACTGCGATTATGGTATTGGCAAGTTTCATTGTTGATTTTTCTATCACTTTACCTATCAATCCGATCCTGCCGAGATATTCGTACCAATAGTCACCCCAGAACTCGTGCCAAGTAATTACCAAGGAGGCACCCTTTACCTGAGCAATAAGTCGTGCTGGAAAACAGTGTAAGTAGGGAAACTGATTGCAGTCGATAATATCAAAGTCGTATTTGAGCAGCGGCATTAGACTCACAGCAAATTGAAGCGCCTCACTGGAGGATCTCCTCCCATCTGAATAAAGTTCTCGAGGTTTGCAAATGCCGTGTATGTTAATTCCATCTACGACAATATCGTCGTGCCCTTTCCACCATTTTATGCCAAAGATGTGCACGTCATTCTGTGGTACAAGTCGCTTACTTACTTCATAGATTCGCTTTTCTGCTCCACCCTTAACAAATGGGTATATAACATCCGTAACATAAGCGATTTTCATTTTGGCCCGTTAAGATCGTCGTAGGTTCGTTAGTATAATATCGGCCAGCAGGCCAAAAAGCATAATTTGAAGGCCTACGACTATGAGAAGCACTGAAAGGATAGCTCCGGCAAACCTTGTCACCACTCCGGTTTTGATGAATTCGATGAAGATGTCGATCCCATAGCCGAATCCTATGAGCAAAAGTATCAGTCCTACCGGTAGAAATATTACAATCGGATTATAATCCCGCACGAGACGCACCATCGTATAGATTATGTTGATAGCATCTCGATAAGGATTGAGCTTAGCCTCACCAATGCGCACTCTGTATGTTATCGGAACTTCGAGTATCTCGAGCCCTTCCATTCTCGCTTCGATTATCATCTCAGTCGCGAATGGCATGTTTTGTGATTTCATTTTCAAACTGTCAAGGGCTGCTCTCGTTATCGCCCGCATGCCGGACTGCGAATCGGAGATACGGGTATGATATAGAAACCTGATCAATGACGTTAGTATTCTGTTACCAAACACGTTCCTCTTGCTCATAGCTCCTCGTTCCATCGCCGCAAAACGATTCCCAATAACGAAGTCTGCTCCCTCTTTAATAGGTTCAAGGAGCTTTGGGATGTCGTGGGGGTCGTACGAGTAATCCCCGTCAAGCATCACTACTACCTCTGAATTTTTTTTCACTCGCTTAAACCCTGTAATATACGCATTTCCATATCCTTTTCCGCGCTGGTGGATTATTGTTGCACCTGAGTTAGCTGCCCTTTCTGAGGTATCGTCAGTGGAGTTGTCAACAACTAGTACCTCGACATCATAATCTTTCAAAACGCTAAAAACGTCTTTTACCACATCCTCAATGGCCGGTTCATTCATTGTAGGGATTACTACTGATACCTTCATAATCAAAATCGCTTCCTGTCGTTGGTTGATATCCGTATGTAAATGCGCATTTCTGATTTATCCAGTTAATTTCCAACATATACATAAGCTTAGCGAACTATATTTGGATGATCTCATCGATAGGCTGCAACCACGATGCTTTTACGTTAACGCTTACGTTAAGCAGACCCTTTGGATGAGGTAGTGGACGCGCATGGCATTTTTAAAATCTCTACGCGATCTATACATATTAACTGTCGTAGTTATACAATAATATTTGTTGAGATATGGCAAAAATCTATGTAGAGACATACGGCTGTGCGTTGAATCAGAGTGAAACGGAGCATTTGTCTAGCGCGCTACAGGAATATCAGTTCGTTTCTCGGGCCGACAACGCTGATATTCTGGTAATAAACACGTGCGTTGTGATTGAATCTACTGAAAAAAAGATGCTGAAGAGGATTAAAGCTCTCTATGAACTATATCAGACTGACAAAGAACTCATCGTTACGGGATGCGCCCGCAAACCACTCCACCGCCTGATAAGATCCAATTTCCCTAATGCTAAGCTGATGACGTACGATCAAGTGCCCTCGTACGTCACTTCGTCGTATACGCCTGAAAAATGCGTGACTAAAACGATTAACGTCAAAGCTTCGGTAAAAATTGCTGAAGGCTGTGACGGAATCTGCAGCTACTGCATTGTGCGATTGATTAGGGGAAGACTGAAAAGCAGGAGCATTGGAGACATATTAAAAGATGTCGAGTCAAAATTGGAAAATGGCGCAAAACAAATCTTTCTTACGGGGCAGGATGTTGGAGCCTACGGTTTGGATAGGGGGGTAAGGCTGCCAGAACTCATCAACGCCGTAACAGAGCTTGACAAAAACTTTATGGTTAGGATTGGTATGATTAATCCGTCAGCTCTTGATGACATCGTCGATGAGTTGATCGACTCGTTCAAAAAGCCAAAGATCTATAAGTTTTTACACTTACCGGTGCAATCGGGGTCTGATAGGATTCTGCACTTAATGGGCCGAAATTACAGCATTTCATATTTTAAAAGCGTTGTAGCAAAATTTAGATCGGAATTCAAAGATTTAACATTATCAACGGATTTTATTGTAGGATTTCCCTATGAAACAGATAATGATTTCAAATTGACGTTAGATCTGTTAAAAGCGGTAAGACCTCTTAAAGTAAACATCACGCGGTTTTCAAAACGAGAGGGGACCAAGGCCTATCACTTGCCTCAAATTCTCAACAGAACGGTGAAAGAGAGGTCAAGAGCATTAACATTGGAGCACCATAAAGTAGCATATTTTGAAAATAAAAAATGGCTAGGGGAGACATTTAACGCACTTGCAGTTGAAAGGGGCACAGGGTTCAGCACTGTGCTATATAACGACTTTTACCGGCCGATTGTTGTAGAAGAAGGGGTGAAACTTGGCGACAGATACGATGTTACAATACGTGAGATTACACCGACTTACTTAATCGGGAATCTGGAGGCCAATTTTAATGTAGACCCCGATAATTGAAGCTATTGAGGTAAAAATCAATAATATTTTATACAATAACAACGATTATTTACGGTATGCGTGGGCTAAGATATCGCGTAAAGCTCGATTGGCGAACCTTTGTACTCATTTTCATAATCTCTCTGATATTATATCTTCTGCCGTATGTGAAAGATCTTCTTATCATCACTGCGATCGCTGCGGTGTTCTACCTATTTATAAAAAGCTTGTATTGAGCATATTCGTATTGGTAGTTCGGTAGATACGCGAGAGATTCATTTGATTTATACGTGAACAACCCACTTGTGATATTCTTATCCTTCTATAGAGCATTTATATACTGGCATTCACTCCTACTGTATATCATTACACAATTAATTAAACACAGGAATACGAGATACGGCACTCTACGGCGGAAGGTACGAAATGCGGTTATTGTTGATTCACTCGGACCTCATAGAATATGAAGTCAAGAAAGGAACTAAGTATGCTGAAAAAGTTGAAGAATCTCTGAAGCATGCAAAAATGGAAGATGCGCTTACTGCATTTGTCGCGGTGGAAAGAGGCGATGATGACGATATTGATGCTACTGTCGAGGAATCCGCCGCTTCTATTAAGGAAGTGGCCGAAAAGGTTCAGACGAAAAGAGTAATGATTTATCCGTATGCCCACTTGAGCTCCGAGCTATCATCTCCGGAAGTAGCTGTTGAGGTTATGAAAAGGGTTGAAGCCTCACTTGATGGCTACGAGGTTATAAGAGCGCCATTCGGGTGGTATAAATCCTTCACGATAAAATGCAAGGGGCATCCCTTGTCTGAACTCTCACGATCCATAAAGCCGGAGACTAAAGTAGAGAAACAGCGCGTTGAGCACGAATTTTACGTTATGGGGACTGAAGGCAATTTAGTGCCTGCGGCTGAATTCATGACCGATAACCGCGATCTAGCGGATATCATAATTTACGAGCTTGGGCTTTACGTTCCTAAAGGGCAAGGCACAGAACCACCCCACGTCAAGATAATGAAGGACAAAGAAATCGCAGATTATGAGCTTTTATCTGACGCAGGACATCTGCGCTGGATGCCAAAAGGCAAACTCATACGCGATATTCTTATAGATTACGCTTTTACACTCGCAGTCGACTATGGCGCTATGCCAGTCGAAACACCAGTTATGTACGATCTTGCAAATAGAGCAATTTATGAACACGCTGGCAAATTTGGCGAAAGGCAGTACCGATTAAAGGCCGGCACACGTGACATGATGCTCAGATTTGCTGCGTGCTTTGGGATGTTCAGCATGATGCACGATATGTATATGACAGAAAATGATCTTCCGCTGAAACTCTATGAACTTTCAACCTATTCATTCAGGTTTGAACAAAGAGGGGAAATTACTGGTCTGAAGCGTCAGCGTGCTTTCACTATGCCTGACATGCACACGGCCTGCAGAGATGTTGAGGACGCAAAAAAGTATTTCGAAGAGCAACTTAAACTCGGTTTTCAATCTGGTTCGGACCTCGGTATAAATTATGAGGGGATATTCCGCAGTACTAAAGAATTTTACGAACAAAATGAAAAATGGGTCAAAAAACTCATTAAAGACTTTGGGAAGCCATTTATAGTCGAGCTTTTGTCAGAACGGACTCACTACTGGATATGTAAATGCGATCTTGCGGCAGTAGACACCTCAGGGAGACCTATCGAGTGTCCAACCGTGCAAATTGATGTTGAGAGTGCAACTCGATTCGACATAAAGTACTATGAGAGGGGGGTACAAAAAAGGCCGATAATTTTGCATACCTCACCAATTGGTGGAATAGAAAGGGTTCTGTGCTCTATTTTGGAGACCCAAGCGAACGAAAGAGTTCCTATGCTCCCTGTATGGTTGTCGCCCACACAGGTGCGTGTTGTCCCTGTGTCGGATAAGCACCTTGCCTATGCACAAGGTTTAGTTGCATTATTAAAGGCGGCTAAAATAAGAGTTGACCTTGACGACAGGGATGAATCAACCAGCAAGAAGATAGCACTTGCCGGAAAGGACTGGGTCCCCTATGTGGTGGTGGTGGGGGGAAAGGAGGAAGAAAGTGGCATTCTTTCCGTAACGATGCGAAAGCAGAGAGAAAAAAAGGAAATATCTGCTGAGGAGCTCATTCGTGAAGTGCTTCAGCAAGCCGACGGTATGCCTTATAGACCACTTACATTGCCAGAAAGGATTTCGAAGCGCCCCAAGTTTATTTGATTAATTAAAGCGATTTTTGAGCTTGCTTACGTGTTGACACCTCTCATCTCCTCAGCACCTGTTCCGGCTGTGCTCTACAAAACTGTGACCGAATATCCTCTCTGGGCAATACTACTTAGAACTCATCGTCTTGAGCGTAGCTTCGCCCCATTTTTAGGGCTATTTCGGCCTTCTCTAGTTCTCTGCCGAGATATCCAGCGTGGCTGAGGCTTGAGACAAGCTCGAGGGCAAAGAGGGCGTCGAGTATGTCTTTCGCTGACTTTCCTTTAATTGTTATCTCGGAATTGTGAACTGCCAAGATGCAATCATCTTTAATACCTATAACGAAGTTGCCGCTCAGATCTGGCACCCATTTCGCGTGTTCAAAACTTCTTGCATCAATTAATTTTCCCGTCGCAATGTCAAATTCAGGCCTTTTCCTCCTTTCTTTTACGACAAGTAGATCTATGCCTAAGTCCTTTGGCGGTCCTTTTCGGTCTTTGGCGAGTAGCATCATTTCGGAACTCGTTTTAAGCTCTTTAATACTGCCTCGGGCTTTGTCGCTGTGCTCAGGTGTAAAAAGAACAGCAGCTCCAAGCTCCATTGCCAAACCAGCCAGGAGTGCATTTGCACCGATGGAATCTGCCTCCATTAATTCTACAACATTCCCAACTCCTAAAAATAGCGGAATGTCACTCACTTGTTTTAATTTATTGTATTCTATAAGCGATGAGACGGCACCGCATCCTATTGGATACAGGATTGGATCAGCCAGAATTTTTCTTATCCCAAAGCTCTGAGCAAGCCGTATGACACGTAGAACATCCCCTTTGTCGGGCAGCACAACAACGGCAGCGTCTCTTTGTGCAATCACTGGACCAATTTTTGGGGCATTTTCAGCGGTTAATGAGAGAACGAGATCTGCACCCGCCTCGACGCCGGCCTGAATCAGTTCAGGATCTAACGTATCCACGCTCACCGGCACGTTTAGTGGTGTGGTTACTTCTAGAATCTCCCCTAAGGCTTTTTTTACATCATATGAAGTGGCCGTTAAAGGAATCCCGACGTCGATAATATCCGCGCCATTTTCAATATGTTTTTGGGCAATCTTTTTAGCGTCCACGTAAGGGGCGTTCAGTATCTCGCCCACTATCTTCATCCTTGAATTGCCACCGATCTTAACGTTTCGTATCTTAAAGCTGCACGTAGCTTTACGCTCAAGTTCTTCAACTCGCGTTAGTGCGCGTTCTCTCCTCTTCTCATATATGAGGCTGTCAGCTGGGGCATTTAACGAAGGTGCTACCTCATCGATAAGACCGACTACAAGACCCAGATCATACGCCTGTTTTGGTCCAAGTGCGATTTTAACGCCAATCTCACTGGAAAGTTGTTGAAAGCCTCTAGCATTCGTAGCCCCAGGAATTAGTATTATGTCATATTTTTCGTTTGTGTTGCTGATAAGCTCCAGATAGTGCTTTTTCAACATCGCTGGTGTCATGAAAGCTGCTATATCAATGTCTAAAACAAGGACATCTGCGGCGGAACCAACAGCTTTTTGTACAATTTCTTCAGCCTTATGCCCTGTTGCGATCAGAACTTTCAAGCAGTTTTCACCCTGTTTCAGATACGCTTATTATATAATATTATAATTGGTGTGTAGTGAAAATTGACCTTCACGTTCACAGTCAATACTCACCGGATTCACATAGCTCAGTAGACGCAATTGTATCGAAGGCCTATGAAATCGGACTTGACGGTATCGCAATAACCGATCACAATACAGCGAGAGGCAGCTTGGAAGCCGAAAAAATCGTCAAGGATCTGAACCTGGACTTAATCGTAATACCAGGAATGGAACTCTCGACAAAGAATGGGCATTTATTAGTCTTAGGAATAAGACATGAACTCCCGTCTGGCTTAAGCATTGATGAAACGATAAAAATGGCAAAGGAGCTGGGAGCAACAATAATTGTACCTCACCCCTTTCAAATTTTTAGAAATGGAATCAGTGGGCTTAAGGGAAAGGATATTGATGCAATAGAATCGTTCAACTCAAAATATATCTTCGGCATCTCAAATTTTATCGCGAAAACTATAGCAAAAAGACGGCAGATGGGGGTAACAGGAGGGAGCGATTCACACAAAGTCGAGACTATAGGTTATGGCTATACGGTAGTTGATGCAAACCCCGGAGCTAGCAGCAGGGATATATTAACTGCAATAAAAGAGCACAGATCTCGAGCAGAGGGCACAATGATGTCGCACTACTCTTCGAATATCAATTCAGTTAAACGCCTTTTAAGACGTAGTAACAAAAAACATTAGACTCTGATAAGATTCTATGGGATCCATTGCTTCAATCTGTTAGTGCACGGAGCATTAGCCTGTACGGGTAAGGCTTTTCCTGTAGATTTTCCAGAGTGTGTCTGAAATGCAATCAGGGTTATCTAGGACGTTAATGCCCTCCATTTTTCTAATCTTTTTAACATTCTCCTTGTCCACATCTCGTATACATAGCTCAACGTATCCACCCTTAATGGCGCTATACTCGCAGATGTCCTTACATAATCCACACCCATCACATGTTAAAAAGTCGATCTGCTCTTCAATGGCTTGACTCGGGCAAATTTCAGCACATTTTCCGCATTTTACGCAAATCTCTCTGTCTATGAAGTAGGGCGTAGGACTCTCGACCTTGCCCTCGATATCTACGGGGACAACGTAGACAGGAACACCGCCCTTCACCCCGTGCGCAACGGCATTGGTCACAAGTGAATCAGCAATACCATAAACTATTTTA
This sequence comes from uncultured Methanomicrobia archaeon, assembly GCA_964557335.1. Taxonomy (GTDB): domain Archaea; phylum Halobacteriota; class Bog-38; order Methanoflorentales; family Methanoflorentaceae; genus DASPRZ01. Next base: position 11,754 of record CAZKZX010000017.1, read on the forward strand.
GCAACCGTATTTGATGTAGTAGGAGACACTATCAAAGCGTTGTAGTTACCACGCGAAAACCTCCCTGTTTTAGGATAGCTCCACCCCTGTTGGCTCTCTAGTATTATCTCTTCCATATAAGTGCCAGGTGACATCACCTTCAAAAGTCTAAAGAGGCCATAGACTCGCGCTACCTCCTCCGCTGCCCTTGAAACAAACGTTGTTATTTTAACTCCATCGGCAATCTCAGATTTAAATTCTGTAAAAACGTCAAAGCTGTCTTTTAAATGGTGTCCCGCTCCGGTAACGCCCCATGCGATTTTCATCTATCTCTCCTGCATAAGTGAAATAAAGGACGAGCAGCTGTCTTTAACGTGCGCCCTTCAGGTACTTTCTTAAAGCACGCATAGCCTCTCGCTCTTCAACTCCCCCACATTTTTTTACGAGCTTCTCACAGTAGTCAATGAGCTCGAGACACTTAGTATCCCCAAACGCCAAATATCTCGTTCCGTGAACGGTAGCTTCAATTACCGCATTGAACCCTCTGCTCACAGGTCTAACTGACCTTTTCAAGATTTTCCACCTTTGAGGGATGAGCCGTATCAATGCCACCTTTTGATGTATTCCCTCCAACACGACACACTTAAATTCTAGCCACGCATATGCGTCCTTCAAAATCGGCGCACCGTCGTCTTCATAAAAGTACCCCTCATCGAGGTCATCAAATGCCGCTTTTACATATAGCAGGGGATTTGATAGGAGGTTGGCCACCAACATTTCGTTGCGTGTAACGTTCAAGAATGTATGAGTATTTTTATACATTTTAATGTACAAGTCACCTCTATTGATGACTCCCATAGGAGCGGCATTAAACTTCTCATTCTTTGTAGTGGCTATGATTTCCGAAATTCCGCGAGGAAATTCAATTCTTTCCATCTAAAATCTTAGCCCTCCTAAAAGGGTGATAAATAACGATCCAATTATTATGTCCGCAGTAGTGCCAGGATTTATATGTTTGTCTAAAAGATACGCATCAAACTCTGCCACCTTACCTGATACAAGCGCTTGTTTTGACATAGATGAAACTTCATTTGCGATTTTTTCCCCAAATTTTTTTGCAATAAGCGTATCTGGGACCTCTCCAAGTAGTGAAAGAAACGTATAAACGATTGAATCGTTGAGGCTGTGTCCAGATTCAAACCTCTTCAGCAGGATCTGAGCGCCTCTAAATGTCAACGGGAAGCCCTCAATCCATTCTCGCGCAAGCGTATCATTCGGCGTCGAGATTTCCATAATATTGAATAATGTCAAATTCTCGCTTTCAATGGCATCCAGCGATGACGGATCCCGCACATCAAGGATCTCGGATTTTCCAACTCTTACGTCGACCCTGCTAAATGCCCTGTAAAACTGCAACGCATCGAATACCGTTGTTTTCTTTACAACCTCTCTGACGTTCTTTTTCACTCCCTCAATATCGGAACTGATGCTCGCTGCTACACATAGCGGGATAAGTAATAATATTGCACCAAAGTGTGCATTCCCCCCCATTTGCCAAGTACTGCTCGCATCGACTGCCTCGAGCATTAATCCGCCTATTGTATACTCCTGCAATGACGCCGCTTTCTTGAATACGGCATACGTGCCGACTGCCGAACCCAGAAAGTGTTCATACCGCAAATCCTTATAATCATGTTCTCTATCGATATTTCCGGGTTTTGGATTCGCCGATACTTCAAGAAGCATTGCTAATTGAGCGCATCCGGCTATAAAATTGCTATCGTACATTCGTTCCAGCGGCGTTCTATAAACGCCCTCTGCTGCTCATTATCTTTTCTGCGAGCTGCTTCTTAATCTTCATGTATTCAACATCTGAAAGGTTAATATTTTGAAGAGTGCTATCCCTCCACGGGCACGGCCGCGTAATTTTACAGCACCAGACCATGCTTCCGAAGCAGGTGTCACGCCCTTCGCCTAACTTAGTATCGGCAAAGCTCTCTTTTAGCTCGATGTACTTTTCTTTTAAAATCCCGGCACGTTTAAGGACATAGTGTAGCGGACATTCTTTGACGGGCATGCAGCAAAATGTGAGCCCTCGCAGGTCCCCACCAGCGCAAATATGTTTAGGCGCATTATACCAGCCAACCTGTTCTTGGAACAGCTCGATACCGGCCAATATATCTTCAAGTGCTCGTGCACCTTGTAACGCGACCCGAGCAACAGATACAAAATCCGCCCCCATTGAGAGCATTTTGTAAGCGCTATTATAATCTACTATCGAGTTGTTCGCTATAATTTTAATGCTCGTGGAATCCCTGACCTTTTTAATGACGGTCGGTCCAAAATCCATAGCGTCTACGTGAATCGCATCAGCTCCGGCACAATCTATAGCCTTTGCGAGTTCAACATCATTCACAATACCTGCTCTGACCTTTACTGAAAGGGCGACATCTGTCTGCTTTATTTCCCGTATCCACTCACTTAGTTTGCCAAGGTCAAGCATCATGGCCTCGCCTATCCCGATCTTCTTCATCTCAGGCTGCCTGCAATGCGCATTAAGTTCAAGCACTGCTCCTCTCTCCTTAACGAGCTCAGCAATTTTCAGGAGTGGGTCGAGGGTAGCGGATCTGATATTTATCCCTGCTTTCTTTCCTGACGATTTCATAACGCCCAGTTCATTTTTAATAATGGATTCAGGATCGTCGTATGCAAATTCGCTTCTGCCACGCCTGATAAGACTCTTTGCCACTGCGATGGTCGCGTCATCGATATTATATCCGCCGAGGACTGTAAGTCCAACGTTCCGGGAAATTGCAAATGAACTACTTGTGATTCCTGCCATTGAGGCAACAATGAGTGGATTCGGAATTTTTACGTCGCCAATATTAAGGTCAAACTTTATATCTCCCAATTACAAACCTCGCAAAAGTAAGTGCTACGTTACCTGTACTCAAAAATACGCTGTAGGCTTTGAGTCACAACTATATATATTATGCCTAATTCTATTTAATTTTGCGTTACATCGCGGCATAATTTGCAGAAACTAAAATCACAAACATCACTTTTAGTGGAATAATAGGTACATCAGACGAGTTTTAAAATATCCTCTGCAAGTAATTTGCTGTCTTCCAAGCCACTCATCATCGTATTTGTTCGAACAAGTTTAATATCCCTCTTAAATTCCTTAAGGCTGACTTCGACGTCATTTTTGTCAATTACTAGCACATCCAAAAATTCCTCATAAAACTCTGCAACGCCTTCAGACGACGAGTCGAGCCCGCATGACTCCATGAATTGCTTTGCCGGACCGCTGATTGGCTTAGAGCCTATGATCGGACTTATAGCTATGACGAACTTGCGTTTAAGGAAGTTCTTTACTCCCTTAACGTTGATAATGGGGCCTATACTTGATATTGGATTTGAAGGCCCGATAATAATTGGGTCCTCCACTTTCAACGCCGTTTTAACGTCGTGGTTCATTGAGCCACTGTCATACTTAACCTTAAAGACCCGGGGGGCGCTTTTATGCTTTATAAGATAACTCTGAATGTGCATCTCACCACCGTCAGTCACGATTGTCGTCGGCACAGGATCATCAGTCATCGGTAAAACCTCTGCACGGATTTTATAAGACTTGGTCAGCTCCCGTGTAACCTCAGTGAGCCTCATGCCTTGGTGCATGAGGAACGTTCGATAGATGTGCGTTGCTCTGTCGAGATCGCCTATTGCCAGAGGCTCATAGTGGCCCAGTTCGATCAGCTTCTCGAACGTCTGGAAGGTATCCCCTTTTATACCCCACCATTTATCATCTATAATTTTTACCAATGTATACATCACGGTGTCTATATCGGGACATACAAGGTTGCCTGATACCCAAAGGTCATCGCCGGTATTAACTATGACTTTAATTTCTTCTTCAGCAACTGCTTCCAACATGCCGCGGATCAACTTTGGCGTTCCCGTTCCACCAGATAAAAACAACACAATTACACTCAAAAAGCGATAAAGCGTTATAGAATAAATCTATATCTCTA
>CAZKZX010000018.1:0-15705 GCA_964557335.1 uncultured Methanomicrobia archaeon
AATAGCAGCATCATTTTGCGAAAACTACGACTACGATTTCATCATCACAGGTTTCAACCAAGAGGAGGCATTGACATTTCCTGACAATTCTATCAGTTTCGTTAATCTCTTTAATGATACTTTAAAATATGGAGCATCAAAAAAAATAGAAGTAAAGGCCCCCTTAATAAAGCTCAATAAGAATGAAATAGCGAAGCTGGGGCTTGACATTAATGCCCCTATCGAATGGTCGTGGTCATGTTACACAGCGCGAAAAAAACCTTGTGGGGTTTGTGAGGCGTGCGTCCGAAGAAGGGCCGCTTTCAATGCAATACCGGCGCGTGACCCACTATTCATAAGGTTAGATGTGATCAGTAACGAAAGAGGGCCATAACGTGAATGCTGACATTTATGAGATCTTCAATTCCGTACAGGGCGAGGGGCCTTACGTTGGAACCCGGCAGTTGTTCGTCAGATTCGCCAGTTGCCCTCTTTCATGCGTATATTGCGACACACCGGAAGCGCGCGAAAGCTGCAACAAGGTGAAAATTGACTTCAAGGGCACTATATATGAGGAGGTGAATCCTCTTACTTCAACTGAGCTGCGGAAGATTATACGGAATTTGTGGACTTCTTCGACGAAGCACGTAACGCTAACAGGCGGAGAACCATTGCTGTATCCCGACTTCATACTAGAGCTTTCATCAATGTGTGAGAGGCCATTCTATCTTGAGACAAATGCAGTTTTCTGGAAACATGCACAGCAGATAAAAGATGTCATAGACGTCGCCGCGTGCGACGTTAAACTACCAGAACACAAAAGCTCAGAAAACTACTTATCACTCTTAAATGATGAATTGAAGACGATTAAACTCTTTAACGATTTCGGAGTCGCAGTTTTTGTCAAAATGATAATTATGAAAGAGACTGATAAGGAGAGTCTTATTCCTCCGCTTATCGCACTATCTAAAATAAACCCCGATTTGCTGTTAGTTCTTCAACCAGTTACACCATCAAATAAAGACCAAGTTCCGCCAAGCAACCAACAACTTTTTGAACTTATGGACCTTGCTGGAAACTATTTAAGTTACATAAGACTGATACCGCAAATGCATAAAAAGCTTAAATTAAAGTAAGCATGTTATTATGAAAAAATTTTCTGAGCGTGCCAGGCGCGACCAATCGGAAGACGTTGACACTATAGATTATATACGTGCAGGACGGGCCGCTCAAAGCATTTCCGATGATCCCGCTGCCCAGATTACTCATGATATAGAAAGACTCATCGATAAAGTATATCGTTTCTATGAGTCGGGCGACTATGAGGAGGTTATTTTAAACGCAGTAAAAATTGAGGGACTCTACAGGGTTTGCTCACGAGACGAATACCGACGATATGGACGCCATTTACTTAATCTAGACCTGAAATTCCGTATCGATCATGATGCAAAGTTTTTGCGTAGCTTGTATGAAGATTTAACAAATGTCGAACTTAGCACTTCACGCGTTACTCCTGAATACGCCAGACGGGCTGTGAATATCTCAAATGACATGTATGACTATATTACAACATACATTAAAGAGGCTCCTCCAGCAACGAAAGTCAACAGATCGGAGGGGCGCGAACCGATCGAAGAGTCTCATCATATAGAGGATCCTGTCTCCTATGTGCATGATGTCGGTGAGGAAAGGTTCGAAGAACTTAATGAACTCGATTTATCAGATTATAAAGTATTATTTGTCGGAAGGCAGAGCTTTTTAAGCTTGCTTACAAAATCAACAAGAGTAATCGCGATCTCATGCTTCCTATTGATAACGTCGATTTTTGTAACAGCTGTTACCTACCTGCCAATAACGTTGAGGGCGGTCGGCGTAGCAATCTTGCTTTATGCTGCTGTCAGAATATTTGTAGGCACATATTCTGAACAGTACATTATCACCACCGATGAGATACTCATCAAGAGAGGAGTTCTCTTTAAAAAAATAGCAAAAGCTCCGATAGATCTAATAATTAAACAGAGGATGAAGCAGCCTTTTTTAGGAAAAATATTAAATTTCGGCAACATATTTTTTGGAATTTATGGAGGAAGAAGCCTCATATTCAAAGGAGTGAGTGATCCTAAATTTATTTGTGACCTCGTACGTCGCATTTGGCACGATCGGAAAAGAAGGCCATAAGATAGTATATTCCTACGAATATGTCAAAGCTATTTTTATCAATTTTTTTACTTTTCGTTGTCTGTACGCCAATAGCTTAAAGGTAATTTTGTCATCAAAATTAAAGTGCAAAGTTCCCCCTGCAGCATTAGGATGACCTCCGCCGTCAAAGTAGTTAGCGATTTTGTTGCTAACTGGCTCCACGGATCTAATTGAAAAAACTCCATTATTATTTATTACAATTTCAATTTTGGTTTTATATTTATTTCTCAATTCAGATGCCGAATCGCTTGAAAATCCTGTGCCTTTAGCGACCGCAATGCCATCAAATAGTCTTGATGACTTCAATGATCTTTTTAGAGCTTTATTTTTCTTTTTTAAAGCTAATTTATATTCTTCGGTTATTTCATCATCAATGATAATTCCGCTTGATAATTTGTGAGAAACCTTCGTTTTCCATTTGTTTGTAGTAATCACTGTTGTCAATATCTCAGAGCGTGGATCCTTATTTATCCAAAAGTCTCGATCTCGACCTATTGCTGCTATAGTGCGAGCAATTTCGTCATTTGGGAGCAAATCTTGAAAAGTAATTTCACACGCACAATAACGTTTGTCGACCCGGATATAATCGACCATCCGTTTTACTTCGTCAAAAAGTTCTTCTCCCCATATGTGATGATCGCGCCATTCAATTTTCCATCCATTATCGGCTAAAATCCTAGTGGCATCTACAATCCCCAAGGCGCCTCCCAAGTCTGATAGACTAAGTGTCATCACTCGACGTGGCTTGTACTTTGCAAGCATATTCAAATAGCCCACATAATCTCGCACAGGGGAAAAAACCGTAAAAACGCTAGCATACTTACGTCGATGCAGTGCATCTGAACAAACGGCATCCAAGTCTGTATGGGTAAGGTGAACGACTAACCCCTCAAAACTGTCTAGAGCTCTTAAGAAGTTCCTCTCTGATTTTAATTTTTTTTCTTCAAACATAGTACTTACGCTTTTGTAAAGTTAATTCAAACTTTATATCATATACCTATTACAGTCACGAGGTACATACTTGAATGAAACTTCTATTTTAAACATCTGAGGTACAGTACCACTAAAATTGCTGAAAATCTCAAATAATTGATGCAATTGTTACTCTGTCTGTGAGTTCTACAGGAGCCACTGATCAAAAAAACGGCGAACCTTCGACGTTATATAAGACGCTTCGCCTACTGTTGGGATGTGACATAGCAAGGATGCCCAGCGGCGCTCAAGTCAAAAGGTACCAGTATGTATGAGTGTGTGAAAATGTAGCTAGATTTCTACAGCTGCGAATATTCACTTTACTGTGAATATATCATCTACGCTTAAAGATGCGCTCTCGGTGTTGAGGTCTGTACTTTGAGATTTACGTCGCTTCTCCATTAAAAGCGACCGAAGTTGGTGGTGGCAGTAGCAGGCGGATTTGCTGACATAACGAGTGTGAAACAAGAACTCAAAGACAGTATCTTTAATTAATCAACAAAATTTAAACTAAAAGAGGCTAAATTCTGGGGGTGTGTAGCAAGAGATTTTCAGTCGTTCCTTCTATGCTCATTTCTAGACGTCTTGAATGAACCGTACAATAGGATAACAACGATAAATCAAAAAGACTGGTTGGGCGTTAGAGAACTTTGTTAAAGCTTTTTGGCAACAACTCGCACGTGCACGATTTGGCGTTTTTTGACGCTGCACCTTATATAAAATTTCAAACTATGAGGGGGCGCAGTCTTGTATAATGAGATAAAAAGGCGAAGTATAACGACATCAACCTCGGACTAACTTATAATTTAAGCTCATCATTTGTGATATGTTTGATACATACGTTGACACGTGGAATATGATTTAAGGAGATATTTATGAAGTATTAACTTCCCTCTTGACAGTGTCAGGATCTCTCTTTTATACATAATATGACTGCCGCTTAAATTATTGAACTAATTTTGGGCTATATAACTTACTTATCTGCTCGGAAATACGTTATATCCTTTGCCTCTTAATCGTACTATGGGCTTTGACAGATGTCGTCTTGCTGAAGGAGGTGCTTCATAAAAGCCCAACCTGAGTTTTCGCTTTCTCTTAACAAAATGCACGTGTGATTTATCAATAATATTTCCGCATTTTTCACATCGGAACCCTTGACCCTTCCCCATTGACTTTGTGCTCTTGCCGCAACAGGTAGGGTTTGTTCGTACATACACATCTGCAAGATCAACGATGCAAAGCTTCTCCAAATTTAGACAACCTCTCAAATAGCTGCCATAAACGCACACTTTGTCACCAAGTTTAAGCTTTCTTATAACTTCTCTAAAGACCCTTGTAGGCTCAAATGCCGCACAAAGAAGGGATTCATCATCTTTAATCGATAAAAAGGTGTGCCCGCCCTTAATTGTCCAAGGCTCTTTATCTACAGCACCGAATACGCGGTACGATTCACACTCCTTCATGTCTTTTATTTTAGTTCTGCGCAGGTGCATATCAGTACCTTGATTTGTCTCATAGATGATGAGATGCTCAAACGGCTCAGAGATTAAAAAACTCTGCGCTGTTAAAATTTTTGTAGGGTTGTCACCCCTAATTCCGTATAATACTGGATCGGGCGAATGTGGTGAAAATACAACGCGATTGTTGTTTCTATCCACAGTATCCCACGTGAACGGATAAGTCATTAAATCGGATCTAAAAACAGAATTTAGATTTATGTACCGCTCCTTCCCAAAGTTATCTGTACAGCGATATGCGATCAGTTCGTAGATATGATCGCTTGTTAAATCTGCTCCGATTGCTGCAAGTGCTCCTATCAAGCCTCTTCCGTTTTTAAATTTGAGAGACTCTAAGTCGTGCCTCTCAATAAGCTGCATTGCCCGGCGAATGCTGAGCGTAGACTTCATCGCATCTGTTGAAAAACGCCTAATATCGCGTGGTGGGTAATCACGTGTTAAAATTACAGCTCCAGGGTTCGTATTATCGTCGTGAAAATGCGCCATTTTTTTTATATGGTCTCTTACGACGTCAACAACATCATAGTCCCCGTCAATTTTGAGTCCTATGGAAGCGTTTCCTCGTGTTTTATACTTTATAGTGGGATTAAGTCGTATCAACCGCGGTGTTATCGGCTTTCCTAACTGACTTTCAAGATTATTTTTAAGTAATGCACCGAGATAAGTGGTACAGCCTCCACTTTTTGAATCGGTGTCATCGATTCCTATAATCATTGTGATGTTGTATCCTATAGATTGCTACGCCATTGTTTAGTTAGAGACGTTATTTGATTGTGTATGATATAAATTTAGTTGCAAGATTTGCAGTGATACTTCAAAATAATAAGAATTATTTCATCAGAGAGACAAAAATTTATATGTACAAAAGATCCACTTATTAAGAGATCGCGAAATTATGAATCAAGCGTTGACTAGCCAAATAATAAGCACACTACATAAAGCTGGATTCGTGACATCAGAAGTATGTGATGTTCGTCCACGTTGTTTCGACGTAGCGGCGCGAAGAGCTTCAACGCTGATATTTTTAAAGATACTTACTAATATTGATGGGCTAAGTGAGGATATCGCACGTGAACTCAAAAAGCTCGCAGATTACTTTAGCTCGTCCCCATTAATTGTCGGAGAGAAGGCGCGAGATCATTATCTCGACCGTGGCGCTGTATATTGGAGATATGGGGTGCCCTCAATTAACATAGAAACATTGTTTGACTTTTTTGTAGATGGCATCCCACCACTTGTCTATGCTGCGCCAGGGGGCCTATATGTCAATATTGACGGAGAAATTCTCTTCGAAGCTCGGACTCAACAGAATATGTCCCTTGGTTCACTTGCATCGCAACTTGGAGTTACACGCCGCAGCGTTAGCAAGTATGAGGAAGGAATGGACGCTAAAGTGGAGGTCGCGTTAAAGCTCGAAGATATTCTTAACGTCGCACTTGCGATCCCAATCAACATTCTAACTAGACGCGTGATCGATGAAGGCAAGCGTACCGTTGACTCACTTCCGTTAATCGAAAAAAAGGCGCTAGTTATTTTGATAGATCTGGGATTTGACGTATTTCCAATGTTTCGAACACCTTTCAACGCTCTATCTCAAGAAGGCTCAAATACGCTGCTGACTGGTATAAGCAAATACTCCGGCATCATGATTAAACGCGCTAAGCTTATGAGCAGCATATCACACGTTATACAAACTAATTCCATATTCATTGTAGAAGGCGAGTCAAAGTCTAAAAAAGTCGATGACACAATTGTTATACAATTCGATGAACTTGAAGAGTTCGACAGTGCCAAAGAATTACTAGGTTTAATTAAAGAACGATTTTTAAGTTGCTGAGAATTTCGGATAGTGCTAGTCACTACGAGTTATCAATGTTTTAAGGAGCAGGCGCCAAACAGAATAGATGCCGCACCGTGTGTATTCTGTTTTAAAATTCTTTGAAATATTGCGTGCGAAATGTCTCGACGGGCGGCACTAGAACAAAGAGTACTGACATAGCCAATATGATGGAAATGATGCATTTATTGTCTATACTCCATAAAGCGTAAATTAACGTCTAATTCAGATGTGCAAAATGCTTTTATAGAACTATATGCATATTAAAGCCAGATTACAAGTATAGAAACTTAGGAGGATATGTATGGCAGGACAATTGGGCGGACAGCCTATACTGATTCTTAAAGAAGGAAGCCAACGAACAAGAGGAAGAGAAGCTCAAGGCATGAACATCACGGCTGCTAAAGCCGTTGCTTCAGCGGTACGTACCACGCTTGGGCCGAAGGGTATGGACAAAATGCTTGTCGACACTCTTGGAGATGTTGTTATTACAAATGATGGCGTTACGATTTTAAAAGAAATGGACATAGAACACCCCGCAGCTAAGATGATCGTTGAAGTTGCGAGGACGCAGGATGATGAAGTAGGTGATGGTACAACCACGGCAGTTGTAATCACAGGCGAGTTGTTAAGAAAAGCTGAAGGACTTTTGGAGCAGGATGTACATCCAACAATCATCGCTGCAGGCTTTAGACTTGCAGCTGACAAAGCACGAGAGCTTCTTGATGCCATTGCAGTGAAAGTATCACCAGATGATCATGAGCTCCTCAAGAAAGTTGCAATAACTGCCATGACTGGAAAGGGAGCCGAAGCATCCAAGGAGAAGCTTGCGGAGCTTAGCGTTAAAGCCGTCAAAGCTGTTGTAGAGAAAGATAATGCGAAAAATACCTTCGATATCGACAACATTAAAATTGAAAAGAAAGTTGGAGGAAGTATAGAATCCTCAGAGCTCATAGAGGGCATGGTTATAGATAAAGAGCGCGTATCGACTGGTATGCCGAAGAGGCTAGAGAACGCACAGATTGCACTAATAAATGGAGCAATAGAACTTAAAGACACTGAAGTCGACGCCGAGATCTCAATAACCTCCCCTGATCAGCTCCAAGCCTTCCTCAGCCAAGAAGAGGAGATGTTAAAGGGGATGGTCAGTAAAATAACGAGCAAGGGCGCAAATGTTGTTTTCTGCCAAAAGGGCATAGACGATCTCGCTCAGCACTACCTTGCAAAGGCAGGCGTTTTGGCAGCAAGGCGCGTAAAAAAGAGCGATATGGAAAAACTTGCACGAGCAATCAACGGAAAAATCGCTTCGAGCGTGGATGAACTTGAAGAAAGCGACCTTGGAAAGGCTGGGTTAGTAGAAGAAAGGAAGGTCGGCAACGATAATATGATCTTCGTTGAGAAGTGTGAAAATCCAAAGGCAGTTTCAATTGTGCTTCATGGTGGTACTGAACACGTCGTCGACGATCTGGAAAGAGCAGTTACCGATGCACTTAGAGTCGTCGGCGTTACGATTGAAGACGAAAAGATCGTTGCTGGAGGGGGCGCGACTGAAGTTGAGTTAGCCTTAAAACTACGAGACTATGCATCCACCGTCGGCGGGCGAGAGCAATTGGCGATAAATGCGTTTGCGGATGCTCTTGAGGTTATACCGAAAACCCTGGCAGAAAATGCCGGGCTTGACACTATAGATACCTTGGTGGCACTTCGATCGAAGCACGAACAGGGTATGAAGACAGCAGGCCTTAATGTGTTCACGGGCGACGCAATAGATATGTTAGAAGCAGGAGTTGTTGAACCGCTTAGAACAAAGACGCAAGCTATAGGTTCTGCATCAGAATCCGCGATAATGATACTCAGAATAGATGACGTCATTGCGGCAAGTAAGCTTTCTGCACCCGAAATGCCCGAAATGGGTGAAGGAGGTATGGGTGGTATGGGTGGTATGGGCGGCATGGGTGGAATGCCACCAATGTGAGCACCTTCGCCCAAAATTCTTTTTTTATTTTGCTATTATTTTTTCAGCGTTAATTTTATACTAGTGGAGAATAACTTACAAAAAATATCCGATCGCCCGCACGTATAAATACTTTTGACTCCACAATATTTATTGGAGTCAAAAATGATTCAGATAACAGACGAAGCAGCAAGAGAGTTAAAAGAGCTACTTGAAAAAGAAGGTAAATTGAATTTTGGTTTAAGGATATTATATGCTGGTAACGGGTGCAGCGGTCCTCAATATAGCTTATCACTTGATGAAAAACCATCTCAAGGTGAAGAGGTTCAAGAATCAAACGGCGTCAAGATGTTCATGAACACGGACGTAGAAAGAACTCTTGATGGAGCGGAAATTGATTTCGTAAATGATCCACTTTTTGGCAAAGGTTTTACTATCAAACATCCGAGTTTGACTGGCTGCGGCTCGTGTGGCGGCAGCTGCGGTTAACCGCTTGCCATTTTTTTTCTATTTTATTCAATCACAAGCTTAAAATTGTATAATAACAAGCTTGAGCTGCGTGAATTTTGATCCATTATGAGAGAAGCGTATTTTCACCGTTTTATGCTGATATAATTTTTACCGATGTTAACTCACAGTGCAAAAATTCATTTTATGAATAATCTTCTTACGCTCTATCCTGATAGATAGTTTGTTAAAGTGTAACAGTTTTCAAGTTATCAAAAAAAGACAAAGTCGCGCTCATGACAATCATAATTAGTGGAATTTGAAAGTGGATGGAGGGAGTTAAGGTGTTTATCAGCACTTTTCGGAGACATGCGAAAAACCACTAATTAGTTAATATTCGTCAATTAAGGGATTTTTATTGACTAATTTAGTTTTTAATTATATTTGAGCATAGTTGAAGTACACAGACATTATAATAGTTGAAGAAACACTTATGCATGATATTGTTCATGAAAGCATACAGTTTGAGTACCAATTGCACTAATACAAAGGCTACGCTTGTAGTAGAGCGACTTGAAAAGCTTTATGGAAAATTTTTATTTGAAAACCGCAACGCAAAGTTGTTAAAAGACCCATTTTGGTCTATTGTTGAGACCATTTTATCACAAAATACTACTTTCAGAAATTCTTACCAGGCGTTTACCAACCTGTCCTCAAAATATAATACGATAAACGAACTTTCAAACGCTAACGTCCGCGATATTGAAATTCTAATACGAAGTGCAGGGTTGCACAGAGCTAAAGCTCGCAGAATTTTGCATCTAGCCGATATTGTCAGGGGTGAATGTAATGGCGACGCCTCGTTATTACTGAAAGGTCCATATGTGGAAGCGCGAAAAAGACTTATGAACATTGAAGGAATTGGCCCAAAAACTGCAGATGTTGTTTTGCTCTTTTCGTGTCACTATGATATCATACCAGTAGATACCCATATATTTAGGGTCTCTAAACGAATCGGTATAGTTCCTCAAAATGGCAACTACGAGAGTGCTAAGAGTGCGCTCGAAAATGGAATACGCCCTAGCAAGAGGAAATATGCACATATGGCGCTCATTAGATTTGGAAGGGAGATATGCAGTGCTCGTAGGCCGAATCATGCAGCGTGTCCTCTCACTGATATTTGCGATTACTACCTATCAAAAAAGCAGCTTTAAAAAAATTTGTCAGATAAACCTTATAGTCTCAAGGTTCATAGGACTTCGAGTTTCGATTTTAAACTTCTTGTATATCGTACCTGCGAGATCCATGCATTTGTTTTCATCGCCGTGACTTGTAATTATTTTTTCTGGTCGTGGGCTCATGCGTTTAACGTATTCAATTAATTGTTGCCTATCGGAGTGACCAGAGAACCCATCAACAGTCAAGGCTTCCATGTTTATTTGCATCGTTGAAGTTCTTCCATTATCTGATACTGGGATCTCCTTCCATCCTTTTTGAATACGGCGGCCTAGTGTGCCTTCCGCTTGATATCCCACAAATACGAGAGTATTGTCTTCCTGTGGTCCTATCGCTTTAAGGTACTCTACAACCGGGCCGCTGTTTAACATGCCTGACGTGGCTAGTATTACACATGGTTCTCCCTCAATTATGTCTTGTCGCATACCTGGTTCAACCCGCGTGAAACTCTCAGATAAGAAAGGATTCATTCCTTCGTGAAATATCATATTTCTCAATTCGTTATTCAGATACTCTGGATATGTAGTGTGAATAGCCGTGGCTTCCCATATCATTCCGTCGAGGTAGACCGGTATTTCATCAACTGCTTTTTTCCTTATCGCCTCTTCAAGGACTATCATGACTTCCTGGCTGCGACCTACTGCAAACGCTGGTATCAGCACCTTTCCATTTCTCGACGTGGTATGCTTTATTATGTTAATAAGCCTATTCTCAGCTTCTCTTCTTGAAGGGGTCTGGTCTTGTGGGCCTCCATAAGTCGCCTCCATTATTAACGCCTCAAGCCGAGGAAAATTATTTACAGCAGGATCAAACAACCTGCTCTGCTCGTATTTGAAGTCACCTGTGAATGCAACATTGTAAAGCCCCTCTCCTAAATGGAAATGAGCTATGGAAGACCCTAAAATATGTCCGGCGTTATGGAAAGTGAGCCTTATATCGGGAGCGATGTCAGTAACAACTCCGTAATTCAACACAATCGAGTGTTTTATACCCTCTCTTATTTTTGCCGAATCATATGGTATCTTTTTACCTTCACGTGCTGCTACGTCGATATAATCAAGCTGGAGTAGTGACATCAAATCGCGAGTTGGAGGAGTGCAATAGATCGGTCCTTTAAATCCATATTTGAATAACAAGGGAACAAGGCCCGCATGGTCAAGATGTGCATGCGTTAACACTACTGCGTCAATTTGATCTAATGGGCTGACTTCTGGAGTATAGAGATATGGGGTGGCACTTTCTTCTGAACTAACATTTACACCACAGTCTACTAATATCCGCGACTCAGGCGTTGACAGTATAAATGAACTTCTTCCGACTTCTCTGCATCCCCCAAGAGATGTGACACGAGCCCACTGATCTTTTGCGGTTACTTCTCTATGTATTTTCCGACCCATCGTCTTGAGAAGTTCTTTGCGTTCATCGCTATACGCCCGTAGATACTGCCGTATCTCCTTTACTGTCGTAGAGTCAATCGGTGGTGTCCTTACAACTTTAGGCGTCCAGCCTATTTGCTTTGTAATCTCTCTTAGAGTCGCTCCATGCCGTCCAATTACAAGCCCAGGTTTTCGTGCTTCTACTACTATTTCACCAGTATCAAGATCAAAATAGTGATTTGTAATTCCGGCTTCCTCCGGAACTATTTTGCTGATCTCAACTATCGACGTTTCAGGATCAGCTAAAACGCGTGGATCTGGTCTGACTACTATCCTCTTTCGAAGCTCCCGCGCGAGTTTCTTGACAATTTCTCCATTGTCAGCAAACGCACGTGGATCATCCGTATAAATAACTAATTCAGGTCCCTCAAACTCAAGTTCTGTTATCTTAATTTGTGAGGGTAATTTCTCAACAACTCTGTGTTTAAGTTCATCAAGTGCTTCTTCCACTGGCATTATACAACTTCCAATTAAAAAATGAAAAGTAAAAATAAAAAATTAAAAAAATTAATTTAATTTTCTAATCCTAGTTTTGTTTTCCTTTCTTTAATTTCTTCCTCCAAAACTTTAGCATACCCGTCTTTTGTTATTTTGATGACATGAATTTGGTTACCTGAAGCCGAATCTCTCTTTATCGCAGATGAAAGGGCCCTTATCGCTATGTCTATTGCATCGTCGACTGACATTTTTTCGTCATACCTATCCTCAATTACCCCAAACGCAATAGGTGAGCCTGACCCCTGCGACGTTGCGAGCCTCTCTTCAATCTGACCTCCTAAAGCATCTATCGAGTACAAGTTTGACCCGGTTCTATCTACACCGCCGACCATCAGCTGAACAAAATATGGGTAATACCGGTTACCATTTAAAATATTTGACAGCAAAGTCGCTATTGCCTCAATTGTCATAGGTTTACCGCGTCTCATTTTGTAGAGTTTGGCTTCAACTGTTATTGTACGCACCAGACTTTGGGCGTCCCCTACACCCCCAGCGATAGTCATTCCAACTAGATCATCGATTTGGTAGATCTTCTTTCCCTCTTTGCTCGAGATGAAATTGCCCATTGTAACGCGGCTTTCGGACGCCAGGACCACACCATCTTGACAGACCATACCGATAGTTGTCGTACCTTTATATTGATCGACATCAGCCATTTGGATACCTCAATAAATAATCGATAAAAAATTAGTTAACGATAGCTAATTCATTACATTTGTATTTAAATCTATCTAATATGTGATAACACGTAATAATACATCAGGCGCGGCTAAATACTGTTTGTTAAGATCTTCGTATTAGCCATCACATTAATAATTAAATTATTATATCGACAATTATTAGTATGTCGTGAGGCCTTTTTAAGTTTTCTATCAGCTTTCTATCCAAATCCGCTGCAGATCTATCCGCGTTAATCATCAAAGTTCGCTCTGAAACAAAATCACTCTTTCGGATCACAATATCTTTTACGTCTGTTAATTCAAGCTTCTCACATCCCGCGCCTGCCACAATTTCAAGACGATTCCCTGCAATTACTTTTACGAAAATTTTTGCGTTATCTTTTTTTGCAGCTTTTTTAACCTCATTTGAAAGATCCGAAACACCTTTATCTGCTGATACAGCAATAACACAGTCAGCTCGTTTAGTTATGTCATGATCTTTTGTTATTTGGAAAGTACTTCTGTGCTTTGCAGTGATGTTTTTGTGCCCCTTGGCCCTTATAATGTCCCTTACCATTACGGTTATTTACGATGCTATTCTTCAATAGTATTGTGATGGCCAATGGATGAAGAAGTGGAAATTGAGTGCCCTACGTGCTCTAAACTTGTTGGTGTGAAGCATCGAGTCATGGTACCGGGACAAACTCTCATCGTGAAGTGTAATTTATGTGGTACTGTCAGAAAAGTGGGGGCACAAAAGCGAACCAATCAAGTCAAGATCAAAGTGGTGATGAGCAAATATGACAAGTCATACATACGATGGCTGGACGCTAAACCTGCCGAATTTCTGTCTGTTGGCGAAGAACTTATAGTAGAAAATGAAGAGGCTAATGCTGTACGAATAAGCGCAATAGAATTGAAAGACGATGTCAGAGTGGACAGCGCTGCTGTCAGCAACATACGGACCTTGTGGGTGAAAGCTATTGATGAGGTGGTCGTGAAAATTGCTATTCATATGGGCACACTTACGCGATCGCTAAAGATTCCATGCAGCGGAGATAAAGAATTCACGGTAGGATCTGCCGAAAAATTTGGAAGAATCACACGCATAAAGGTGAATGATGGCTCAGTTTTAAAAACTGTAGGGCAAAGTGCAGAGGCTCACACTATAAAAAGAATTTATGCGCAGTCGCCAATGAAAAGATCTCAATATCGGAATAAAAAGCGTTACGTTTGAAGATGAAAAATAATACTAACGAAAATTCTCTCAAAATGCAGCGGGAAGTGCTCATCAACAAATTAAAAAGAAGGGGCATTAGTGAACGAGTCTTAAATGCAATAAAAGAGGTAAAACGGGAAGATTTTGTACCTCCTCATCTGAAACAGTATGCCTATGTCGATGAACCACTTCCCATCGGACATGGTCAGACCATATCAGCTCCACATATTGTTGCGATGATGTGTGAGCTCCTAGAGATACACCCTGCCGATCACATTCTTGAAGTAGGAACTGGTTCTGGGTATCATGCGGCTGTAATGGCTCAGTTACTAGACAATGGAGTAATATATACAATAGAGAGAACGAAGAGCCTCGCTTCCGAAGCGGCAAAGCGACTGCCACCTACGATTGTAGCAATCGTGGGAGACGGTTCTCTCGGTATTCCAGAAAAAGCCCCATTTGATAAAATTTCAGTTAGTTGTTCAGCCCCGGATGTCCCTCCTCCCCTGTTGGAACAGCTCAAGCCTGGCGGGCGAATGGTCATACCCATAGGAAGGTGGATCCAAGTACTTTACCTAATCAAAAGAATCAACGGAATACAAAAGATAGAAGAAGGGGGGGTTGCTTTTGTGCCGTTGATCGGGAAGTATGGGTTTAAAGACTAGGATTCATCATTGATATCTTTACGATTGAATGATCCAATAAAGACAGGTCGTAGTAATGAATTTGTCGATAAGCCTATCCTTCAAAACCATTGACTAAGTGACATCTGGCTTGAAGAGTTATATGCTAAAGAGAGTCTTTCAAGTACTTTTTCAACGCGCTCTCTGGAAAAGTCGTGTTCTTCGCACAAAAATTCCGTAATGTGTTGATCATCTGGTTTATTCCACTTTAGAACATAGTCATCAGTAACGTCTGGATGGAGGAAAATCTCTTTGACGGGTTCATATCCTATGTGTTCATCAAGTAGTTCAAGAGCAGATTTTATCCCACGATCCTTCACCAATCTAAGAGCCTTTTTGGGTCCGACGCCTTTTGCCCCTCTATTGAAGTCCGTTCCCACGAGAATTCCAATTTCGATTAGCTCTTCTCTCGTTATTTCGAGTGACTCCAAGACGTAGCTTAATTCGATCAGTTCGGGGGTAACCGTTACGTATGCATTCTTACCAGGCAATTTGCGTTTTCCAGTAATAGTTAAATTTCGTACGAGTCTAGGAGATCCGAATAACAGAGAGTCAAAATCCTGAGAGCCAGTGTACATAGCGTCCCCTTTAATCGTCATATATGACGCTTGGGCCTCGCCTTCACTTGGAGCTTGCACCGTTGGTATGCCCATAAGACGTAAAAGCTGCTTTGAGCTCTCAATTACGTCTTCGTCGATCTTCGACGATGCTTGTGCATACTTGAACGCTTCAGGCATCCCTTTAGCCTTTGCTTCGACCCACATCTGTTCAGCGTGTTCTCTAATTTGCCTACGATCTGTCAACGTCCGCGTTTTTGACTCAGGCGGAGCACCATCAAAAACGTAAATCAATTTCACCCCTAATTCAATTAAATTCGCATTTCGGTAAAACAGACCCGAAAGATGCGACGTTACCCTTCCCTGAGAATCCATAAGAGGGGTGCCGTCTCTCTGTCGGATGATGCTCAAAAACTGATATATGGCGTTATGTGCATCGACAGCTACTTTGCCCAACTCATTAATTTCGATCTTAACTCTTGGGATAAGATCTCCTATCGGTACTCCCATGT
>CAZKZX010000019.1:0-15614 GCA_964557335.1 uncultured Methanomicrobia archaeon
GTTCATTCTTCTTACTTGCTGAAATTTAAAGTAGCAATTTTAAGGAATATAACGTCACAACGCTTATAATTCACTTACTCGTCTGCTATTTTGGTGGCCTTTTTTCTTGGAAAAGAACAGTACTCATAGACTTAAAGGCTGAAATCGCTAAAACTCATTCATTCGTAAGTTAAGCCGCTGCAACACTAAAACGAACATGAGGCTAGAAGCATTACAATCTAAATTGGAGCGAAAATCCGCTTACACTATTAGAACTCTCTTCTCTAATCAAATTCTTATAGTCAGAACTCTCGCAATAATCAAACTTTTATAGTAAGAAACCTATAAAATTTTAAAACCTAAATCAGGGATTAAGCAACAAGGAGGTTAAAGTTTGGCCAATATAGTTCAAATGGAACCTGTGACCCGTGTCGAAGGGCACGCTAAGTTAGTTCTAGAGACGAACGATGATGGCATAGTGGAGAAGGGCAATTACTTCAGCATAACGCCTGTGAGAAATTTTGAGAAGTTCCTCATAGGAAAGCCGATGGAGTTCGCACCACTTGCGACATCAAGGATATGCGGCATCTGTCCCATAACCCATTCAATTGCTTCAGTGGAAGCGATTGAGGACTCTCTTAATGTCGAACCGCCGAAGGACGGGTTGTTGTTAAGGGAACTGGCCGGAATAGGGAACAAGATGCATAGCCATCCACTTCATAACATCTTGATTTTCCCAGACTTTGGATGTGGAATCGGGTTTGACAAAGACGTCTACACTGATGCGATGAAGCGATGTCAGACAATGCGTAAGATCGGTCAGAATATAATCGATGTAACCGGCGGCGAAGGCATTCACGCACCCGATATTGTCATAGGTGGTATGGCGAGAAATATTAGCGAAGGTGCTAGAAATAAGCTGATGGCTAACCTTAGAAAATACGAAGAGATCGAAAAGGAGCACACTGAATTTATGATGGGGCTATATAAGGACGCTGATTATCCAGCTGATATGGGCACCCACGATTTGGATGTGTTTGCAACGCATTTGACGTACGGTGACAGAACTGCTTTTCCGTTAGAAAATTTCAACGAAGAGCTGCCAAATAATTATTACAGCTCACTTGAAGTCGGCCAAGAGGCGAACAATACAATCTGCCTCATCGGCGGTGAACCCGTAGAAGTCGGACCTAGAGCTCGAGCAGTAAAGTTTAAAGGCTTTACCAAAAGAGGAGCCATAGCCATTAATATCGCCAGAACACGCGAATTCACGACGCTCGTACATCGCGCTGAGAACATACTCGACGAGTTGAACACTAGTGGCGTTACCAAGGTAAAGCCTGATACTCTTGGCAACAACAAGTTGGGAATAGGAATCAACGAAGCTGCCAGAGGTTCGAATGTTCATATGGCGAGAGTCACGGAGGGTAGGATTCGCTACTACAACTGCCTTGTTCCTACCACATGGAATTATCCAACTATCAGCAAGGCACTTGAGGGCGATCACTACAAGCATGCAGAAGTCATAGTGAGAGCTTATGATCCTTGCAACTCGTGCGCGACGCATATGATTGTACTTGGACCAGAAGGAGAGGTGTTGCAGAGGAAGATGATTTAAGTGAGTAATTCGATTTGCGACGCTGAAGTCGTTATCGCTTGTTGCGGTAACCCGCTTTATGGTGACAACGGATTTGGAACGGCATTAGTTCCACTGTTAAAGCAGAAGTTGAACGGATCCCAACGCTTAAAAGTTGTCGACGTAGGCAGGGGGTACTTCTTGTTTGGAATTCTCGAATGCAAGAAGCTCATACTTGTTGACTCAATTGATTTCGGAGGAGTGCCGGGAGATCTGAAAAAGCTTTCGATGGATGAAATCGATGCGGACAACTATGTCGACCATCAATGTTGGACGACTTCAAAGCCGCTTCAAGACTTGAGTGAAAGAAGCGATATCGTCATCATCGCGTGTCAACCGAAGAGTTGTGAGCAAATCGAATTTGGGCTTACTGAAGAAGTTGAAAGATCACTTCCAACTGCAATTGAACTGATTCAAAAGGAAATAGAGGAGTACATATGAAGCTTTTTTCAAGAACAAAAACAAAGGATGCTGAGGGGATTTTAACGACGAAGCCGCCAGAAGAGAAGCCGGCAGAAGTAGCACCAGAAATAACCGTCACACCCCCTGATGTCCAAGAAGAGGTGAAGGAAATG
Organism: uncultured Methanomicrobia archaeon; assembly: GCA_964557335.1. GTDB lineage: Archaea > Halobacteriota > Bog-38 > Methanoflorentales > Methanoflorentaceae > DASPRZ01. The sequence continues at coordinate 2,191 of CAZKZX010000019.1, forward strand.
GCTGCTGCAAAACCGAAGATATTGAGCTCTCAGTTCAGCGGATGTTCTGGTTGTCTCATATCCTTACTGGATAACTATGACATTTTGCTTGATTTACTAGACGCTGTTGACTATCGATACGAGACTACGATTGCCGACGTGAGAGAGGTTCCGGATGAGGATATTGATATAGCTATAGTTCATGGATCTATCTGCCTACAGGACAAGAAAGAGGTAGAACAAATTAAGAAGATTAGACAAGTTTCGAAGTACGTCGTTGCGTTAGGAGGATGCGCTACCACAGGAAATATCACACGATTTAGCGTGGGAGGGCAAGCAGCAAAACCGATGCACGAGTCATTCGCACCAATTTCAAACCTAATCAAAGTTGACTTCGCACTTCCAGGATGTCCAACGGGTGCTGAGGCTATTGCGAACACGGTACTTGCGGCCGTAGGTGGAGACGTTGAGTATCTCGCTCCACTTGCTACACTTGCCGGATTCGCGTGTGGTTGTGACCTTCTAGTGAAAATCGTTGGTCAAGGTCTTTGCATAGGCTGTGGCTCGTGCTCCATGGCTTGTCCGACAAGAGCTATAGAAATGGATTACGGGCGGCCTCACGTCAATCAAGAACTCTGCATCAAATGCGGTGCGTGCTACGCTCAATGCCCGAGGAGCTTTGAACCGACCTTCGAAATGATCGAGAAGAGGCTTATGGGGGTGGAGTAGATGGTTCTCGGAAAGTACTTAGACATAATGACGGTACGAACTACCGACAAGGCACTGCAAAAGAAAGCGCAAGACGGCGGAATCGTTAGCACGTTGTTAATACACGCACTTGAAACCGGGGCTATCGAGGGAGCATTAGTAGCCATGCCAACTGATGAGCCGTGGAATCCCCAACCGTATGTAGCCACCACCCCAGAGGAGATCATAGCAGCGGCAGGAACCAAGTATGTTCTCTGCCCGATGAACGATGTAATGAAGACTGCAGCCCGGGAGTATGCTCTTGACAAGATAGGGTTTGTCGGGATGCATTGTCTTACGTACGCAATTCGAAAGATGCAGCTGTATCCGATCGGCGCACGGCACCTGCCGAAGACTTTGGCTCTCCTTGTGGGCATATTCTGTACGGAAAATTTCCACTATGAGGGCATCAAGGCGATCATCGAGGAGTTACATAAAGTCAATCTCGAACAAGTAAAGAAGATGGACGTGACTAAGGGCAAGATGATTGTAACAACCATGGCGGGCGATGAGATAGGAGTGCCAGTTAAGCTTACGCACAACTACGTGCAGCCCGGGTGCTACGTGTGCCCCGATCTCACAGCGAGGACGGCGGACATATCGACTGGATCGATCGGTTCACCTCTTGGTTGGTCAACTGTAATGCCGAGGACAAAGGTTGGAAAGGCCCTGTTCCAGAGTGCGGTTGACGTTGGCTTGTTTGAAACGAAGCCGATTGACCCAGGAAAAGATGGCATGGAGATGCTGACAAAGCTTGCACAGAATAAGTGGGACAGATCTGCTAAGACGCGGCAGGAAAGGACCGAAATCGGCCTTCCAAACCCGTTCTAAGATCAGTTCCTTTTTTTATTTTTTAACTTTTTTTACTTTTCTTTACAAACTTTTATGTCTTTATAATTTAATAAACATTAATTGATAAATTAATTATTTGACTTTTTTAATTGTGATACGATGGAGTTGCTCGCAGACGTAGGGGGAAGGCCTGGCCTTGATTGCCGTGGTTTTTGTACGTACTGCTATTTTAGACAAGTGAGAGATTTCCCTTCGTTTGGGTGTCGTCACTGTTCGCCACTTAGTAAAGGGTGCGACTTTTGCGGAAGAGCGATTGCCGAAAGGTACGCCGGATTTAAACCGCTTCTAACAATCGCTCAGGAAATTCACGCGAAGCTCAAAATGAGTTTGGACGATCCAGAGCGGGTGACAATTAGCGGTGGTGGAGATGTCAGCTGCTATCCAGAGCTACTCGATCTTACGAAACTGCTTTCGAGTTTACAGATACCAATTCATCTTGGATATACGAGTGGAAAAGGTCTCGATGACCCGAATGACGCTGAGGTTTTAATTAACAACAACGTGCGGGAAGTCTCGTTTACGGTGTTCGCGACGGATCCGACTTTACGAGCAAAATATATGAAAGACTCAACGCCTGTAGCATCGCTCGAGTGTCTCGAGGTGTTCTGTAAGTCATGCGACGTTTATGGTGCTGCAGTCATCATCCCCGGGGTAAATGACGGAGACGTTTTGAGGAAAACGTGTGACGATCTCGAAGAGATGGGGGCTAAAGGTTTAATTTTGATGAGGTTCGCGAATCGCTCAAAAGAGGGTTTAATTCTCAGCAATAAACCCATAATTAATGGGATTGATACGCAACCAATAGGAAGCTTCAGGGATATGGTGAGTGAAATAAATAGTGCGTATAAGATGCGTGTCACCGGCACCCCGCTATGGGATCCAGACATTGGTTCACCCTTCTACATAGCTACTAACCCTGAAAAATATCTGCCGAGCGTTGAGAAAGAGGCCACCATTATCACAGGAGCAATAGCGGCGCCATTTTTGCGTTCCATATTTAAGAGGATAGCACCTAACGTGAACGTAGTCCACACTGAAAAAGAAATTGCTTGTCTTATCACAATAGACGATATCAAAGAACTTGACTTAAGTGAGTTGCACGAAACCGTCATCATACCAGGAAGGGCATTGGTTCACGATCGAGAGGTTGAAGAAACACTAAGATCAGATGGGGTTTATAGGATGGTGAGACGGGGGCCGGAACAACTCACTGTTGATGGCGAGATGAGTATAAGTATGGTGCGCGACGACGTTGTGAAAACAGAAGTCGAAGCATTCAACGAGTTAATACGATTAATCAATGCAGTCGGGATCTAATTCAAGTATCTAGCAAATATTAACCAGATTGTTTCATCCTACAGATTCACTTAAGTAGAGAAGAGAGGTATCATATTACTTTCCCATGTATATGTTAACCAATGCGAGGATAGATGCAGCAACTTCGGCTGGCGTTAAGAGAACTGTGAGGATTTGACCTTCCGCCATACTAAGTCAGATTGTGCTTCTTAAGTATTTTTAAGTGGAGCTCACATGTCGAGGCCTCATTTGCAATGTTACAGCAAACGAGAGCGGTCTGGATCTATGCTAGAATTTGTTCCTAAAGTGTTTGAGAAGCTTTGGCGTGACCGCATTAGGTCGATCCCTTAAAACTAATAATATAGAGATTTTATATGAATAGTGCCCCGACGTTTTTTGTGTATTGTTTTGCCGGAAACTCAATTTTATTTCACGCCTGCTTTTTGTCCCTCACGTAATACTTTTTTGGGAGACACTCTTAAGTGCTTTTCACAGCGTAAATCCCGTTACGGATTTCGGCTTGATTTTTAAGATAATGTACCCCCTCATGCGCGATGGGCAGACGTCGGCTAACTCTGATAGGTAAGGTCCTTCTATAAGCTTGATTTCCTTTATTTTTTCTGAATATTCATCATATTGTAATTTGACCCGCATACCATCCAAATGCAACGTGATTGGAGTTGGTGAGAGACTCTCTATAATCTCAGGAATCTGCTGATTTAGCTCATCCATCACTCTTAACGGATTAACACAAAGTGGGTCCTTTGCCAGCTCCTCTCGTTTCTCGTCAAGAGCTTTACCACTTAGCGTTGCGACGTCTTCAAGAATTGAAAGCTCAACTTCTTTGTGAAAGCCTTTGGCTCGCCTTCCAATTCCGCTAATATAAGCGAATGCATGAGGAACAGCTTTACACTGGGGGCCGCCAGTGACTATGACCGGAATATCCAAATCGTTGTAGAGCTCCCACTTCACTTCAGTTATGCAGCTTTCGAAGTCTCCAAATATGAATATGGCAATATCATGTTCATTTATTAGACCTCGCTCACTTTTCGTGAGTTGCGCTGCCCGTCTTCCAACCCCTCTTGCGAGTCCTATTATATTCGTTTTGGCTCCTTTTCGTCGTAAATATTCTGCGATATCGCACGTTGGGTGTGGCATGTGATGATATGCAAGACTTGGAGCCACCACAGCGATTTCTGCACCTATAAGTGGAGCCCTACCTACAGTTCCTAAAAGTTGGGCCGCCTTTTGTTCAACGACATCAATGTCCTCGACTGGAACAACAATTAAAAGCACGACTTCGAGTTGCATCACATTTTTTTGCAGTACATAACCGCCGAGATCTTCAACGAGTTCTATTAATTCATCGTGCCTATAAACTCCGCCTGTATACATCAACGGCTCTAACATTTAAGCCCCACCCATCTCTTGTGCTAGCATCTCTCCTTTTTCCAGCCACTCGTCTTTGATAGGCTCTTCAGAAGCAACAAAGACTATGTACCTATCGGTGATATCGTGCTTTATGATTCTATATCCTTCAGGCGCAATACGCCTTATAGAGTCAATAATTTTGCGTTTAAGCTCTTCAATGGGCTCAAATACGATGATATCAGGAATGTCTTCGTCAGTAGCTACGAGCAATGTGTATCTGTCTAACTGTAAAATGTTGGGTCTGCCATAGAGTTCTGTAAGTTTGTCAATGAGACTAAAGGCATACTGTTCATTTTTGATTTCAAGTTTCAGTCCGTCTTCGGTGTGGCTCATATTTGCAACGTCTGACACTCTGACGCTCGGAAGCGCTATGCTGAGTCGTGCATAGAGTATAAAAACCGGCTCATTTGGATCTACGTAGATTTTGATGTTGTCAACGTTCCGTGCTACATTAAGATCTGCTAAAATATCGTTTGTAAGTTCTTCTATTAACTTTGCGCCTCGTTCGTCCGGAGATTCTACAATTACTTTTTCTGACTCTATCATGTGAACCATCTATCTAAAATGTGAACCATCTATCTAAACGGCTTTTATATCTCAATTGTATCACGACACAAAATCTTGGTCTGACATCTCCCACTACGCTATAAACCCACTGGCGAGCAAGGCTGATCCAACTGCTCCTATATACTGAGAATATCGAGGAACCACTACTTTTACTTTCAATAAGTCACCCATGGCTTTAACTAGGCCATCAATTAGCGATGTGCCACCCACCATTATTACCGGTTCAACTATTTCTAACTCTTGAAGCTGCTGTTCAAAGACCTGTTCTGCAACGCTAAAACACGCAGCGCTAGCTACATCTTCTTTCGTGGAACCGAGTGAAAGTGCATTAACCAAGCTTTGTGTTCCAAACACAATGCAGTAACTATTCATTGCCAAGCGCCGGTGGTCTCCCTTTAATGCAAGAGGGCCTAGTTCAGTTATATCGACGCCAAGGCGCCTTGCCGTCATTTCAAGGAATCGGCCAGAAGCTCCGGCACATATGCCGCCCATCGTAAAACTTCCAGGTATGCCGTCGATTACGGAGATCGCTTTGTTATCCATCCCGCCAATGTCTATAACCGTTGCAGGACCTTTTTGTAGTCCCGCGAGATAAACTGCTCCTTTGGAGTTCACGGTTAGCTCTTCTTGAATCAGATCGGCTTTTAGCGCATCTCCAATGAGAATTCTGCCGTAGCCCGTAGTTCCAAGGGCCTGAATTTCACTACGATCAACTCCAGCCATCGTGAGCGCATTATTGTACGCAAGCTCTGCGCTTTTAATTACCTCTGTCGTATCAACCCACCCGACGCCAATTACTTCGTTGTCTCTCATGACGACAGCCTTAGTGGTGGTCGATCCCGAATCTATCCCTGCAGTCAGTCCATTCTGTTTTTCACGTGCAAGCAAGCCCTTTCGTAAGGCTGTCGTGACGAGTGCTTCCATTCGGGTAAGCAGCGTTTCGGCGGTAGTTCGTTCTGTAAAAGAATAGCTGATGACGGGGAGGTGTGCCTTTTCGTGTATATACCGCCTTAACTCACTTCGAGTTATCGCACCCTCAGCACATCTGAAGCAGGTCGAGATGAACACCGCATCAACAGGAAATCCTCCTTCTACGATGGATTTTGCCCGTGCGATCATAAGTTGTAAATCAGGACTTGCGACTTCTAATCCCCACTCTCGTACAGCATCCTTGATCGTTTCCGTATCAACTTCAGGATAAACTAACTCGGCGTTTACGCTGTTTACTGCATCTTCTAATTCCTTCTGAATGCCGCTGTATTCCGACCCGCAGGATAAATGAGCAATTTTGATTTTCTGACTCACGCGGGTACTTCCTCCTTTTTCTTTAAGGACTCACAAAAATCTCGTATTTTTCGGACGAAGTCCCTCGCCTCTTCGTCATCGGCTGGATACGTAAGTTCGAGTCGCGGGATGTTCTTCCTCCTTATTATGTACTTTGCCAGCTCATTGGTGCGCGCACATCCCATGCATCCGAATGAGTAATCAGCATTGTCGACAATAATTGCAGCGTCGGCCTCCTCAATTAGTGGACCGAGTAGAGCCATCCGCCCCCTCACGCCGGGTGGAACGTCGACCGCAGCGTACTTTAGGCCTATTTTTGGATCATCAGGCGTAATGTTCAAAGGCGGGGAATCAATGCCGACTTCACTTACCTTACGCCTGACTACCCGCATTAACGTTAAGGGTTCGTGCCCAAATCTTGCCACGAGATCTGATAGAATCAAACTGTTAGATGGATAAACTAGAATCTTAACCATTTACTCCTCCTCTTCCACTTCTTCTTCAATTATCTTCATTAAATCGTCGATCGGTAACTTTCGGCGTTTTTTGCGCCCTTGCTCCTTAGCGGGTTTATCAATTGTCTCTAAACCACGCGAAATTGATGGCAGGATTTCAGATTCTTTTTCGAGCTGATGAAAACCGGGTCTTGGGCCCCCGCCTCGTACTGCACGACATCTCCTCGAATCTCCTGGTTGGAAGCCCCTATCCTTTACGAAAATGCCAGAAGGATCGAGTTTTCTTAGCTCTGTTATCAGTTCATTAACTACCTTTCCATCACCTGTCACCATTAGTCCAAAACATGTCTCTTTAACAATAGCATCGGTGGACAGTTCGTACGCCCGCAGTGCAAGTTCGCTTGGTAAGATAGGACTTGAATTTGAAAGAACGACCATTTTTGTAACGTCATCAGGTTTCATCGTATCTCGCGATTTATCAGTTATAATATATTTTAATTATTTATATTATAATTATATAATAATATTATTTACAGGGCCTCATACACATAGATCATACTGCCCTCTTTTACTTCCTTCAGTGCCCCAGGTTCTACTACCCTGCCTATAATATTTGTGCCGCTAAATTTTTCACCGGTTGGCCCATACCTGTTGTTATCTTCTAACCTCACACCAACTAAACCCGCATGTTTTGCAGCCTGATTTGTGACCCCAATCTCTCCGTTTTTCACTGTTTGTATTGGCAGATTTTCTGGCACAAGCTCGAATCTTTCCTTTGTCTGACTTCTGAAAATAATGGTCTTTCCGTACGTTACATAAACCCCGAGTGATCCCACCGGGTTATCTCTCAGCCCTGTGACGGTTCTGAAATATGATACTGTCTTTGGGGCCGTGACATCATACAATTTTACTTTGACTAGGTTCTTTCCGGGAATTGCAAACGTTTGTATCCTTTTAGATTTAAGAATGTCGACGGTGTTCAGTGGGATTTGACTCACTATGATCGCATCGTCCCCGGTATCTCCCATTTTTTCGAGCTCTAAATCAAATTTTTTCAGTTCTCGCTCAATAGAATCATACGTTTTGCCCAAAAACATAATGCGAACAGGATCAGTTACAACGTTTAGCTGCTGTCCAGCACTTGCAAGTTTAATGAACTCTAATCCCTCACTAATGTAGCCGATTACTGAATGATTCGGGTTTGACGATGCATCTTTTTTGTAGATATACACGTTTCCAAAACTGCTTCCAGCTGTTCTGATTGTAACAGATCCTTCACCTCGTACGTCTCTTATCTCGAAGGGACACGATCTACCTTTTAAACGTGAGGAAAGAATATAAGAATTTGTGGTAGCGTCGACCCTAAAATAACCGTCCTTAACAAGGGCAAGAAAATGCTCAACACCTTCTGATGCGTCTCCAGAAAGCACGACTTTGACATGCGTGTATATTTCCATTCCGTCTTCTAGTTTTAGATCGAGATCGGACGTGGTAAACTTATTAGTGACGAGTTCCCATTGTTCAATTGGTTCAATTTTTTGTATTACGTCGCCGTTCTCCAATTTTTCAAGCACGTTTTTGCCTGCAGTGGTCTTTCCGACAGCAGCTTGTGTGCCGTAAGAGGCGGTGTGGCGTCGTTTTATGAATGTTAGATACGTATTTGAATTATCAAATCCGCCAAGGCTGTAGATCACATCCCACCTCTGATACTCTCGCTCGTTACGATCTACGCTTAAGTCTGTAACTACAGGACCAATTGATGCCACGTGTGGCTGTGACCAATGTACTTTACTTCCCACAAACTTCTCGTAATTCTCAAACCATAGTAGTTTGGTCTCGTCATTAATTTCAATTTTAATTTCACCTTTGGATGTTTGTATAGCGTATTCCTTGACGATTTCGAGCTTTTGCGCCCTTCTACCCTTCACTATACCTATGACTAAACCTTCGTGATATTCAGTTCTCGTGAATTCTACGACTTCGCGTAGAGTTGTAACGTCCTGAGGAAGTTCTACCTTATTGCCATTTAATTCAACAAACATGAACTATCGTGTAAAAATTAGTGTCAGTTACCCTGTAACCTTCTCTCTCTCTGTCAAGAGGTCCAATACGTGTGCGGTCTCACCTACTGAAATGATCTTTCCGCCTCGCATGAGCGCAACTCTGTCGCACACTTCTGATACAAAGTCGATATCGTGTGACACAATCATAAAAGTCTCGCCGATTTCAGCTCGAGCTGAAAGAATCGAATTTGCTACATCTTTTTTAGTTATTGGGTCCATCGTTCCCGTTGGTTCATCTAGAATTACAAGATTCGGCTCACGAATCAAAACCTGTGCGAGAGCAACTCTATGTCTCTCTCCTTGACTTAGTTCGTCTGGGACCTTGCTCAATATTCTCTCGCTCATCTCTTCACTGAATCCTGCGGTCATCAGGGTCTGAATTGCCTTGTGTTCAGATAATTCGGCCGGTAACTCTAGCCCGATGCTACTCGTTAGGTTATCAAGGACATCCCTGAACGGATAGAGATCATACTCCTGATGCAGCATCCCGATATACAGTTTGGCCCGTCCTCTGTTCTCTCGTCCTGGGATCGACATATCCACCCAGTCGTCGCCAATTTTAACGAACACTTCACCGTTCGTCGGTTCCATTACCCCAGCTATGATTTTTGAAACCGAAGTTTTTCCGGCTCCGCTTAAGCCAATTAAGCCAAATATTTCTCCTTCGTTAATATCAAAAGAGACATTGTTTACGGCTCTTATTACGCCGCGATCGAGGGTGATATACTTTTTCTCTAGCTCATCTACTTTGACAATCGGTTCGCCGTAGGGCGCTTCTTCCTTTTGAATGTGACCTACCGCGCTTAAAAATCGATCAATGACTTGCTTCGGGTCCCCTTCGTCCTTTATCTTTCCATCTTCAAGTAAAACAGCTCTGTCAGCTACAGACTCGATATCTTCGGGGAGGTGAGAGGTTATCAAAACAGCCATATTCTCAGCTTTTGCCACGTCTAAAATGATGTTGTGAATTACCTCGGCTGTTTTTCGGTCAAGTGTACCCGTCGGTTCGTCAGCCAGTAAAATCATCGGGGACTTTGCAAGTTGGCGCGCTAGAACAACTCTCTGTTTCTCTCCGCCACTCAGGTCTCTCGCAACGTGCATCATCCTATGCGACAGCTTAACCTGATCGATTAGCTCAGATGCTTTATATATTGCTTCAGGTTCCGAATAACCTACTTCAATGAAGCTCTTCATCACGTTTTCTATTGCTCGTTCATCCCCGTACAGCGCAAACGTCCTTTGCAGCATTATAGCTATCCTATTTTTTATATCCCGCTGTATTTCATTGTTCTCTTCAGCCCAAAAGTCAACTCTATCGAGTTTCATTGCACCGCTGCACTTCGGGCACGGCAGGCCGCGCTTGCTGGGAATATCGACATATCTGCAATTTACGCAATAGGCAATATTATAGTAAATCTTCCCACTCGTTGGCTTATAATCTTTCAATCCTCTTATTGCATGGAGCAATACAGTTTTTCCAGCTGCACTTTTACCAATTATGCCGAGTATTTCGCCCTCGTTTAATGTAAGGTTTATGTTGTCCAAAGCTACATAATCTCCAAACTTCACAACCAAGTTTTCAACTTCTAAAAAGTGGGACATTAAGATGTTGCCTCCTGCGACCCGTTATTTTTATAGTTTTTATCCATAATAATCTTTCTTACGATTTCTGGCAGCTGTTCTATGTTTTCTATCACCACATCAGCAGCATCATATAATTCATTAGGGCGCTCTTCTTTCTGTTGCACAGTCAGTATTCCTAAATCAGCAGATTTTAAGGCAGGTATGTCGTTTATACCATCTCCAACCATTACCACGAGTCCGTATTTTTGCTTTAAGTCTTTTACAAGTCTCTCCTTTACCGTCGGAGTCGCAATGTCTATCACCTGCTCATATGGAATGTCTATGCAAAGAGCGAGTGAGTACAGCGTATTTTTGGCGTCACCAGACGCTACGAATATCTTGGCCCCCATGCTTTTTAATTCGTTGACAACGTTTTCAGTGCCTCTGAATAGGTCTCCACACGTTGCAAGAACATAAGGAATTGTACCGCTGTCAACGTCAACCACCATTGCTATACCAGTAAAACGAGTATGCTTGCAGTGTAAACTTACTCCACGTAACACTTCGAACACATCTTGCACGAGTGCCTTCCTATCTTGAGTCACTGATTTTAGTACGTCTTCGTTGGTAATGTCTGAATTAGCACAGACTACTTCTAGTGCTACTTTATAGCGCGTAACAAAGCGTGATATTAGTAAATCGGAAGGTACTCCTTCTAGTTGCCTCGGCACGTCAAGTTGGAAAACTACAAGAGCGTAGTCGCGTCGAGTTCCTACGAGGCTTAATGATACGACTTCGTGTAAGACTCGATCGTTATATACGTCTTTAGCAACGCGATACTTTCTTAAAAGTGTTCCAGCACCATCAAATACAACGGCAAACTCTTCCATCTTACTACGCGTCCCAGAATTGTTTTGTTTATACTATTTTTAACATGGGTTTTAATAACACTTATCGTAAATTATTGGGAGTTAAGACATTTTCAATCTTAATGTAATTGAAAGTAAAGGTGTTGTTCCAATAAGATTCTTTAACCATCCTCTAATGAACCCAAACGTGGTATTTAGATGGTTAGGACAACACCATCTGAAATTATAACGTAATTAACAAATTATTGTATTTTTAACCAACAATCTCATCGTGAGCATGCCCTTACCCATAACGATTAAAAAGTCTCTATACGCTGTGTTAATAGTTACGAGTTTTGCTTTTTCGACATCAATTTCATTTATGGTCGAGGCCTCTTTGTGGCGTAACCGGGTAGTCTTACACCTAAATCCATTATTTTTACCTTATTAGGCCTTTTGCAGTTATAAACACAGCGAAGTATTTATTGTCTAAGTTCCTATACGATGTTGCCTTCACTAGAAAGCCTCGAATACTCAAGCTAGTATCGTGTTCTTCTTAAACTCGTTGCTCATAGGTTACTCTGTATCTCGCTTTTAGGCCCATTATTTACCGAAAAGTTTAATTATAAGCGCCCCTCATACTAAATATAACTTTTTAGCAATTAGAGCGGCACCTCCAGAGGGTGAGGACTGTAAGTGCCAATTGATAGATTTAAATGGCTCTATCGGGAAAAGGAGGCAAAAAACTTATTTTCATGGGGAGCTTCCTTCCGTGGCGCTTACAGTCCAAAATAGATTTGAATCCTGCAAGATTTTGAACGGGAAATTGGTTTCTGCCACGCGTCTCTTTGCTAAGTGTAAGTAATCTCCGCATGGTAGGCAAGATTCTTCTCGTGGTAACGCTTTCCAGCGTCAATTGAATTGCGTTGCTATATCGTCAGATCATACCGATCATATTTGCTTTAATTAGACTTTGAGATTCCAATAATCAGAGATAACGTGACAAAAAATCCTGACTGAACAGAAACCTTAAAGAATAAATCTGAAACTATGTTTCGACAAATTGGTCAGCTTTTTTTGATAAAATGCGGTGTAGAGTCTCTATTTATTTTAAAGCCTAATGTATGGCTTCATTATCCAATTTCAAACCTAATTGGTGCGGCAATCTTTTTCTACATCTATTATTTAGAATAAACTTTTCTGGTAACATCTTGATAGACTAGCCCAATTTTTTTGCTGCGATTAGATGAGCTACCGGATCTTCACTGGTGGTCTCTTGCTAGATCGAAGAAACTCTATAATGAATGCCATAAAATCGGTGATTCTAGAGCATAAATGAGCATCTTATGCCCTGATCGTCCTTCTAGCCCTTAATGATTCGTCTTTTCGGCTTATCGACGTCTATTATTTTTTCGACCCTTAGTGGCAGCTCTTGCTCCCTTATGCTGAGTGGCGTCGCATTATACCAAAGATTATTAAACAACTCTTTTTCAATAGATATGAATTCTGAAATGTCAGTTTTAAACGCTGACTTGTAAATAACTTCGTCAATTTTTCCAGTATCGTAAATGTAGCTTGTGCCCAATAGTTCTTTGTCATCTGAGATAAAAACTCCGGCGCCTGTTTCGCTTTCAAGGTGTCTTATTTCAAAGTATCTCGTTAGCTTTCGTGCTTCTGTTATGTTTATCTCTTCAATAGGTGCGAGAAGTCTATAGATTATTTTTGGCATCTCCCTATCTTTAACGAGATTATAAAGCCTCATAACCCCCATACGCGTTTGAATGACGTTAAATTCATTTTTGGATTTATCGATCATATCGTAGAACACCCTATAGACATCCTCGCGCTTCTTTAATACATCGAAAGTCTGGACAACTCTTCCAGTTTTAATCTCCTGTTCTCTGTATTGTAATTCGATTCCGGAGTTCCACATATCTTCCATCATCGAATGTTGAGTGTCAATAAAGCTTTTTGACGTAGAGTAGATTGAGTTGTACAGCTGAGCTCCTGTTTCACTTGTCGAGTACAGCAATACCTGCATTGCAGCATGATCTATGATCATCCCTGTACTGTGAATGAGCTGCGGTATGTGCCTGACGTCTGCAATCTTCGATATCTCCTTTGCGATGTCGAGGTTGTTCTCGTTTATTTGCGCCATCACAATTATATTGATCCCTCGCTCTTTCGCATCTTTTGGAATAACTGGTGTGAAAATAGATAACGCGTCACTTCTGAGCCATAGAAAAATTTCTCTCTGAGCCGTGTTTATCAACGAAGTGAAGTCTTTAATGATATCCTGATAATTAGTGATTATCCGTGTAATTTCAGCCGGTTCGCCA
>CAZKZX010000020.1:0-15199 GCA_964557335.1 uncultured Methanomicrobia archaeon
CAAGGGAAACTAACATGTTATTTGTTGTAATACCGCCCGCAAAATACACTAGTGATCGCGCAAAATCTAACATCATTCCCATGAATACGACTATGACTAAACTAAGACCTATTGACATCGCGAGACGTTCAGTCATATCGAGGTCATAAAAGCGTGGAAATAATGCAAGCGACATTGCAAATCCAGGAACTAGCAAAACTCCAACAAACGCTGATATAATTAGTATCAAATTCGACACGTTATTAAACACCACTGCCCTGTAACTCTGCTAGTCAATCTGCAGATATAGTTTTATATCAATTTGATGTAATTGTTTTGGCTTATATTTAGTGATGAATAGTGGTCTCCATATCAAACCAGCGCTTCAAGTTGGATCTTACATAACGCCTTTAAACCTTCAGATATGTTTATTTGGGGCTCGTAACCAATAAGCTCTTTTGCTTTGCATATGTCAGCAAGAGATCTTCTACCATCTGCAGCTCTCGGCGGAAGTCTTAATATTGTTGACGTTGAGCCCATCATTTCTTTTACCATCATCGCCAGCTTATTAATTGACGTTTCTTTTCCGCTACCTATGTTGATTGCTGTGTTCTTGACCTTGCTTTTTGCCGCAAATAGATTGGCATTTGCGACATCGGTAACGTACACAAAATCTCTTGTCTGCCCACCATCGCCGTATATTTCAATGGGTAACCCCTTACTAGTTCTGTAAATGAACTTGTTAATGACCCCAGAATAAGCATTTTCAGGATGCTGGTATGGGCCATATACATTGAAATATCTCAAAATTGGCGTGTTGAGGCCATACGTGCTATGATAATAAGACACATAGAGCTCGCCACAATACTTGCTAATACTATACGGTGAAAGTGGTCTTATTGCTTGCTCCTCATTTATTGGAAAAACATCGCAATTTCCGTAAACTGCTGCACTTGATGAGTAGATCAACTTTGGTATGTCACATCTTCTTGCTCCCTCACAGACCGCAAGGGTTCCGTTGATGTTATTATCGAGGTCAAAAAATGGTTCATTTATACTTCTTATGACGTCTACTTGTGCTGCTGTATGAAATACGACATCGACATCTTTAAATGCACTGGTAACGGTATTGATGTCCCGAATATCACCTTTTATTAAACTTACATTAGGTAATTTGACTTCTCTGGCTATATTTGCGAGACTATCAAGTATTCTTACCTGTTCAAATTCCCTTGATATTAATTCAACAATCTGGTTCCCTATAAAACCATATCCGCCAGTAACTAGAGCGATCATATTCAATTAACGCAGATAATTAGATAACTTATTTTGCTATCATATGATACTTAAAAGCATCGTTGATGTCATTAATTACAAATTTAAACTGAGTTACGAACTTCGAAACGAAATCAACGGTTACCTTTAAGAGTAGACCACTTAAATGGATATTCGGTCATTAGCTTCTGTTTCCCACATGGAGGTGATTCCCTATCAGGGCAATCATTTACGCAATCTGAACTGCAGATCGGTATAAATTGTCCAGAACAATTTTTCAATGTTAGCTTGCTTGTACTGTCACACGGACTAAAACAGCTTAAATCTGCCGAGTTAATGTTGTCCAAGCACGATGAGAACTTCATCCCATAACGCCGGAAGAGTGAATCTAACGCTTGATAAAACTCTATTTGATCTTGTTTATTCATCTTATAAGTTCCGTTGCAAAGCTCGTAACTCGCTCTTATTTTAGGACCGAGACTTGAAAATTCACTTTCACCTACACTAAGAATCAGATTATTAAACGTCCTTGGGTTAAATGTTCCAGTTGAGACAGTTATATGAGTTATTTCGTTTGAATAAAGTGCCTCGACAAGCTCAGATATCTCATCAAAATTATTCGTTAAACCTGCCACTATGGGGTCAACTCTAGCTGTGACCTTTATCCCAGCTCTTCTAAGCTCTTCTATTGCTGCTAGTCTTTTTTTTATGTCAGGCGCGTCAGAGATGGCTTTTAACTTTCTCCCATTTATACTCTCACACGTGAACGAAATGTGAAATTTTCCGTAATTAAACCAGTCAGTTTCGAGAATTTTCAAGACGTAGTGCGATTTTGTTATCACGCGGAAGTATACGCTGTGGTTTACAGCCACATTCATAGATTCTAACGACGTCTTGTAAACGAGAGGGAGGGGTTGAAAAGGGTCAGTCACAGCACAGAAATAAAGAGGGGGGCAAATTTTAATTTTACTAAGCTCTTTGTCTAGTAGTTCTGGTGTATTTTCAAAGACTTCTATGACCCCTTTTTTAGTTGACCAACTGTAACCCTTCGCGTAACAGTATGAGCAGTTAAAAATGCATTGTCCGCTTTTCGTAATATTGACTATTCCTGTGTGTGGACATTTTCTACCACTGATTCTGTAAGGAAAATCGTGAATTACTTTCGCCTTCCGCTTTATGCCAATTACTTCATACATTTCGTTAACTCTAATTCTCCTCCAAACGAGTTTATATGATATAAAAGCACCTTTTCTTCGCTCGCGACTTATTTTAAGATTAGACCTTCCACCAGTATAGTATAAATAAAATAAATAAAAAAATTGCTAAACAGCTCTGCTACCATTAATCACAGGCTTTCAGTTATTAAGATTTAAAAGCTGTTTGGCAATTGCTAGTTCTTTTGAGTTGATTCGTTCCCTAGAATAATTGCGGAGAGCATGCTCTCTGCATGCTGTAGAGAGTTGGTCGTCACGTAAAGCCTTTGAGATCTTATTCCCTATGTCCTCAGGGTCAGCAGATGTGAGATATCCAGTAACACCATCTTCTATAGTGTCCCTAATTCCAAAAACATTAGTGCCAACAGCAGGCGTCCCACAAAACATAGATTCAAGTATTACTCGTGGTTGCCCTTCAATTGCACTTGTCAAGACGATTACGTCTGCCAAATTCATGTATCTAGGTATATCATTATACTGAATGGCACCAGTAAAAATAACCTTGTCATTAATGCCGAGCAATTTCGAGTATTCTTTAAGTTCTTCTTCTAAGAGACCAGTCCCGATTATGATCAGTTTAAACTTTTCACGCAACTTTGCCACCGATTCTAACAAGAGGTCGAGCCTCTTTACAGGATGCAACCTGCCAATATACATTAACACTTTTTCATCGACAATGTTGTAAAACTCCTTAAGTTCTTTGATGTCAATTCCGGGTTTAAAAACATCTTCATCAACTGAGTATGGTATTAACGCCACTCGCTTGGCACCACGCTCATATGCTTCCTTTTCTAATGACTCGTGTCGAGCAACTATCACATCAGCATTTCTAATCACATAATTCTCGATGAGCTTTGCAATGGCTCCAAACATTTTCCCTTTGTTGATGTTTGTTACTTGATATGCCCAATTATATTCGTAAAAAACCATCGACGGCTTATGCTTAATTTTTGCTGCTAAAATCGCTCCGGGACAGCCTGCGATGAAGCCTCTAACAAGAGATCTGCCATTCAATTGTTTAGCGATCTTGAACGTACTTAAAATTGCATACGAAAGGTGCCATAAACCGAATTTTTGGAATAATGCCGAAGGAAAGTGTTCGATAGGGGGAGCTAGGTCAAATTTTACCGTATCGCCTGTGAATAACAAAAGATCGCACAGACCCTTATATTTCAGCATCACTTCTTCTAGCTGACGGATGACGCTGTTGTCAGTTTTTTTGCTGTCAATTAATCTGACATCAAAGGAATTAACGAATAAAATCCTGCACCGATCTCCGTTCATTAATTCACTACTATTAACTGAATATAAATACCCTTTCAAACCCTTTGAATAAATTATATTTATTATTACTCTCCTGGATAGTTGATGAATAATGGCCCGCGTGTTGACGAATTGATGATAAATTTTCAAAAAGCATTGAAGTTGATAAAAACAACGTTCGTCAGCAAAGTACTCCGCGGAATTTCAGTTTTAGGATTTGGGTTCATTGTATCAAAACTCATTTCTATGGTGCAAGAGCTTTTTGTAGGTCGTTATTTAGGCATAGAAATTTACGGTATTTATTTGGTAGTTCTTGCAATAAGCGGAATTGTGGGCGCTTTTATGACGTTAGGGCTCCCTAAAGCCGCAATTAAATTTATAGCTGAAAAAAAGACAATGATTTCTGAGGTTCCAATCAATGCCCTCTATATGGCTTTTTTTACAGCTTTGATCGTATCGATTCCCGTAATTCTAATCGGCTCTTCATATAACGTATTAAACTTTCTTGGGATAACAAAAGGTGAGCTATTCTTCGGTTATTTAATTGGTTTTTTACTTACGATTTATGCAGTAGCCCAATCCTTCCGCCTTGCGCTTTACGAGATGAAGTACATCGTTGTAGCTGATATTGTATATTGGGCAATCGCACTTGCTTTTTTTGTACTATTTCGTAATTTGACAATTGGTTTAATAGGGATCTGTGTGGGATCCATTACGGCTTCAATAATCCTGATAAACAAAATTCCGTTAATAAGATCAAACCTATCCTTACGGCGCATAAAATCGCTTACACCATTAACCGTTTACTTAAGCGCTGACAGCGTGCTTGGTCTCTCTGCCCAGCAAATAAGTATTTTATATTTGAACATTATTGCCTCCTTTTCTGTTGTTGGGGTATTTGGTGCTACTTACAGATCTAGCATATTTGTCATATCACCTATTGCTACAATCGTAGGAATGGCAATATACCCAACTTTTTGTTCAATAGATCGAAACTCTCAGATGAGGGTCGGGCGATACTTATTCTATCTCGGACTTCCGATAATTTTTGCAGTTATGGGACTTTCCTACCTCTCGGGATTAATTTTCTTGTACATATTCAGGGTTCAGGTTATTGTATCCTTGTTACTATTGCTCTCGACATTCTCATCAATATTTCTGTATAATAGAATTTGGGATAAACTTGTAACGGCGTGCGAAGGTGCAAAAATTGTCGCCTGGGGAGTATTATTTGGAACTATCGCATTTTTTTCGATCATGTTCTTACTAACACCTCTAGTAGGCGGCATGCTGGCAATAGCATCCGGAATGGTATCAAACGAGATCGTCTACTCAGTTGTCTTACTACTGTGGTTTAAATCAAATGTCATTGACAAATTTAAGGCAAAAACTATAAGTAGCCTCATACATAGCGATTAGATGCCATTATAATATTTTACGGCGATTTAAGAGGTACTAAACTTCATGCGAGATGAAGATGAGCGAGTTTCAAGATACAGAGATGAGCGCTATCCGCTCCCAAGACCTATGGAGCGTCGCGCTGCACAGATCCAACAAAAGAAGCGATCAAATAACATTAGGAATAGGCTATCAATCGGATTGATGCTCGCGACCTTAATGTTCCTCCTTATAAGTGTCGGTTTTTATGGATATTGGAATAATGGAAGAGACCTCATTGACACCGATACAGCATCGTACATTTCGCAAGCAAAATACATTCAGCAAAATAACGTAATTAGCGATAAAAACCCAAATTCGGCACCAAGAGACTTGTGGTACAATGACTCGCCTCCAGGTCTTCCAATCATTTTCAGCACTGTCGCGATGATTAGCGGTGTAAACATAAACTTAAACTCAGATCTTATGTTACTTATGCAGTCATTCTCAGCATTTATCTTAATCGCTTTTATTTTAATGACTTTCGTTGTCGCAAAGAAAATAACGGGGGATACCCGAATTGCCGCGCTAACAGCTTTTTTTTCTGCTACATTTAGTTCAAATCAAGCGATTTTGGGACCACAGTACATTGTACCATCAAGCTTCGGACTTATACTTATGTATCTTGCGACTTATTATCTCTACTGTTCTGTAACACAAGATAAAGATAGAACTGTAATGACTTCTAAATACACAATCACTGGGGCGCTCATAATCGGCGTACTTATATTGACTCACAGACTCTCTGCTATAACGCTTTATTTAATACTTGCAGCGTTTGTAATATTATACATCTTGACCAACCTTGGAGCAAAGATGTACTTAACGAGAATAGGATTCTTAGTCTTATTCCCATTGTTAATTACCGCCCCATGGTGGTTGTTTTCATATCTTCAACACAGCAGCATACCTTGGAACATTCCACAAATGCTGACGCTTTCGATTATTATTTTTACCCTTCTGATTATAGGCACCCTTTTTAGTGGCTCAGAGACTAGTAGGCGATACACGTATAAGAGACGAGACAAGTTATTTGCCGTAGTCGGAAGCATCACCAAAAGTACCTTTAATGCACTAATACTTTTAACGTTGATAGGAGTGGTAGGATTAATAACAGTTTGTTTAGTATTTTCATTAGATACCGCTTTTTGGTTAATATTTATGATTTCGAGCCTTGGATTTATTCCACTTTTGAGCGCGATAATTTACAAAACAAACTTCTGGGATAGAAAAGAGTCAAACCTGAGGAATGTAATTGTTTCAAGTTGGTTTTTGGTAGCATTAATACCTACTGCTATGGGCGTCCTAGCATGGGTTCTTTCTACAATGCCGCATTTAATCCAAAGGTTAGTGCCGCACACACTACAAAATCAAGACGGGCTAAGGTCAATACTGTATTTGATATTACCCTTATCGGTACTTGCGTCAATTGTCGTCCTGAGACTCATGTATGAAGACCATCCAAAAGTTCAAGGCTTACGGAGAAGACAAGATAATAGACCGTTAAGAGCACTGCTTCTCGTTTCAATCGTTGTAATAACTATAGTCTCCCCTGTTTTTCACATCGCAGTCACTAATACACTTGCGCAGCACGTACAGGATCCAAAGTTATCCAAAGATGAGATGGACGCGTTAAGCTGGCTAAACACACACGGATCCCCAAATGATCATATCTTATCCGACCCCACATTTATGCGCTATATCAATACATTTACCGATAAAAAAGAAGTGATATCTACAGATATTGAGAGCTCATACGTCGTAACACATCAACAAGCACAATTAGATCACCTTTCCCGCTTTATGAATAGCGCTACAGACTCTAACAAAAAGTTGTTCATCTGCAAAATGTATGACGTAAAATATTTCGTGTATGATAAAGTAAAAGCTGACTATGCGAGCAAAGTTTTCGGTATTCAGCTTCCAGAATTTACTCCAGATTTAGGGATAATGACGGAAGTGTATAAAAATAATGCAGTTGCCATTTACAAGATAGATCAAAAAATGTTGGATAGCACAGCTCCAAACTACGCATCCATTGACAGAGTTGTAGTAAAGAAAGATTCGGCGGTGCTGTTTGTCAAAAGTTATTCAGATTCTCCGTTAAATGTTAACGTTGCGTGGGAGGATACCGGAAAACCTGTAACGTTAAACCCGTTTGAGTCAAAAGGGGTTGAGATTCAACTGCCATCAAGTAGTGGAAGGTTATTGTCTATTCCAACTCTTGGGTTCTCGAACAGTAACCTATTTGTGAGAGTTTGGGATGACACGTTTTCTTTTGCATTTGATGCTGTAAACATTAATTCACAACAGCTTGGATAACCGTTGAAGATAAAAACGTGGAGCTATTTACCGCCTCTAACTCTTTCTCGCGGGAACAACCCACACAGGACTTATGAAATTTTATTACTCCTGTTTTACTGTAATAAATACGAGCTGATTACAAAACATTTTTTTCATTACAGGCGTGCTCTCAATGAATCGTGTTGAAGATATAAAGAATCGCACGACCCCATCCGGTACTTTTTTCAAGTGATGCACCTCAGGGACCGGGCTCAAGGACTCAAGTTTAAAAAGTTTTAGATTGCTTTTCGATACGTATCGTTTTAGATCTTTTTCTGGTATCGGGTTATCTCTCACAGTGCGGGTATCGTCATCAATTTTTATAAAGCCTAGCTTTTGAAGAACCCTATCGATCCCGAACCGCAGGGCAAAGTAATTTGGAGTCGTTAATATCACCTTTCCACCGATTTTCGTAACCCTTGAAAGCTCTTGAATGACTGCGTACGGATCTGAAACGTGTTCTATAACTTCAGAACAAACAACATTGTCAAAAACGTTATCAGTAAAAGGCAGGTCTTCTGCTCTTGAGACTAGAACTTCGGACTCCGGAACATTTAGCTTAGTACTTTTTGCTAGAGATGGCGAAATTTCAGTTCCATATAATCCGTCGTATTTAGCTCCACGCAACTTCAACCTTTGGAACAAAAATCCATAGCCGCAGCCAACATCGAGCAAGTTGCCACCCTGTTCTGTATTGTCAATTATAGAATCTTTTATTCGATTGTGGGCATAAATGGAAATTACTTCCGGAGCGTCGTGCTGTCTAATCCATTCATGGATACTACTAATGTGCCCAAATTTTTTGAAATATGATTCAAAAGACTCTTCGTTTTCAGACATTGTGAACTCTATCTAGTCGATGCTGTAAACTCTACAGGGAAGATAAAAAAGCCATCAGTATGGTGAGTGACCCTGACACACCACACATGAGCCACAACGTTCGTACAAGTTGTGGCTCTCTCATCGGCTTCCTTTTTAAAATATAATCAGACAAATTTTTCCGCACATTATATGATTTTGAGGGGATTAAATATCCCTCTTCAGTAACTTGCGTTGCCGTAAAACTATGACTTTCAGTTAATTTTTTAACTGAAAAATGAACCATGGAGTAATTTATAATATACGGCAGAAGGGCAATTAAGGCGAAAAATTCGATTTTTGATCCAATAACGCCGACCGCAATGGCACTGCCTATACAGAGAGTACCCGTGTCACCACAAAAGATTTTCGCAGGATATTTATTGTATATGAAAAATCCCAGTAATGCTCCAAGCAGAGCGGCTAAAATTAACAGTCCTTCAATGGCCCCTTTTGGTGGCAGAACAATCAATCCAACAACAATTAGCGATGCGGTGACTATGGCACCGCATCCTACTTCCATTCCGTTAAATCCAGCAAAGGTATTCACAGCATTTGCGCCGCCGGTTACCCCAAAAGGAACTATTGGAATCCACACAAGACCTAACCAGACAATCCCTAATACTGGGAGCAGAATGTAGGGATTCTCTCTTGCTGTCAATAGTAGCGGAATTCCTGCGAGGTACCCCAGTATAGGCTTTTCCTTAGCCCCTAACTTCATTGTGTCGTCCAAAACTCCAACTATTGTCGATAAAGAGATCACCAGCAAGGCAACCATTAACACTTGGACGTTAAAACCGGCAAATGCAATGACCGTTAATGCAGTCACAATTCCACCATATATTACAAATCCACCCATTTCTGAAATTTCAGGTTTATTTGGCTTGTGTACGTCGATCCCAAAGATTCCTGCAGCTCTCATCCTTTTTGTGAGCGGCTCAGTTACAAGGACTGTAAAAATAAAAGACACAGCAGCAGCGATCAACATTAGAAGGTAAAAAATGTTGTTAACTATCATCCAAATCTTTGCATATATCTTTTATCATTTATGACCTACGCCTTCAACTGGTCCAAAAGTGCGTACGATTCTTGCTTCATCGGGGTTTAGTACAATATCCCCCTCTCCACCATACATGGTGACGAGCTTCCCACTTATTTGTGAGCCTACTTGAGTGCGCATTCCCATAAAACCTTCCGGAAAGAAGGTGAGATGCGTATAAAAACTTGTTTTAGACACCTGTGGAGAGAGCTTAAGCCTGTTCGCCTCGTAAAGTTCAACTACTTTTGATATTATTCTCTTAGAAGATCTACCATCATTTAGCGGATCAACAATAACTTTCCCCGGATTTATCGATCGAATGGCGTTCGTGAGCGCTTCGGGGCTTGGACTTTGTCCTAGTAACCTGTTCCAGCCATCTTTTATCGTTTCGAGATAATAAGTACTATCAGATAATGTTATACAAGGGGTTTCTAACAGAGCACTTTCTTTTTGTGGTCCGCCTGAGTCCGTTACTAAAACGTAGGAATCCATCATCAACTTGATAAAATCAGTGTATGGCAAGGGATTTACCACAAAGATATTGTCCGAGGACATCAACTTATCACTCAATCCGAACTTAACAATATGTTTTTTTGTATTTGGGTGCATTAACATTACGATATTATATTCCTCTAATTCAGTTGCTGCTTTCACAATTTTGCTTAAAGCGTCAGGAGTTCCAATGTTCCAAGGCAGTCTAACAGCAACCGTAACAATTGGTTTATCATCAAGATTGAGTTTCTGAGTAAAATTGGATTTTTCAGCTATTTTCTTGTATTTAAGTAAAGCATCGACCAGAGGATCCCCCATGTAATATATATATTCTGAATCGTAGCACTCCTCTAATAAATTCAAGTATGCAGAGTGACATACTGGAAAGAAAAGCCTAGAACAGGTTTCAATAACCTTCCTACGGACATCACTATGCAGATCCCTTAGAGATCGATATCCCGATTCGATGTGACCTACCGGGATGTAGTTCATCACAGAAGCAATCGCGGCACTAAAGGAAGAGATGACATTACCTTGTACGAATACGAAGTCAGGTCTCGACTTCATTAGTATATCGTCGATACCGCTCACCATCCCTGCAATCTGTTTGTTATAATTCAAATTGCCACATGATAAACTATAGTCTGGTCCGCGAATGTCTAAATCCTCAAGTAGATCTTCATACATCTCAGGGTCATAGTGCTGGCCCGTGTGCGTAAAAATAAGCTCAGTATCGTCGTTTAAATCAATTTCTTTTAAAAAAGGGGCCATTCCTATTAATTCTGCTCGTGTACCGATAAACACTGCAATCTTCATCTATTGTCCCCTGTGTGCTTAACATCTCTATACGCTATATAATTTGTTATAAGATCAAATAACAATGAGAGAATGGAGTGCTTTTTAAAATTGAGAAAATACCAACGAGTCACCGTATTCTTGAATTTGAAGGATAAATTCCATCCGCTATTGCTCCAATACCAATCTTCGAATCTGGACCAATCATGGCCCCTACGTTTATCATGCTGTTAATGCCGGTGTGAACATCGTCGCCCATTACGACACCAAGCTTTCTCCTTTCTGTATCCACACCCCCCACTTTAACATTTTTTTCATCAAAGCGAAGATTGGCAACTAATGTACCAGCTCCAAAGTTACACCTGCGTCCGATGATACTATCTCCCACATAAGATAGATGGCCAATTTTAGTATCATCCATAACAATTGAATTTTTCACTTCAACTGCATTCCCAATCTTAACCCTATGTCCAATTGAAGTACTTGGCCTTATGCAGCAGTTTGGGCCTATTTCACAAGATTCACCAATGACTACTGGTCCGGTGATATAAGAGCCATTTCTAACAACAGATCCTTCACCTATTTTAACCTCCCCAATAATAGTAGCTAACGGCTCTACCGTACCTTCGATTTCACTACTTATACCTTTGAGTAATATTTCATTGGCATTTAATAGATCCCAAGGCGTTCCGATATCTATCCACATTTCTTGTACATTGAGATATCCTACGCGAAGGTTCTGGTCAACCAAAATTTGTATAGAATCTGTGATTTCGTACTCGCCTCGTGATGATAAAAGCGTTACATCGATAGCGTTAAAAATAACTGGATCAAAACCGTAAATACCAAGATTAGCTAACTTAGTAACAGGTTTTTTAGGCTTCTCTACAATTCTAACAACTCGGTCACCTTTGACTTCTATCACACCGTACTGTTGAGGCTTGTTGACTTCTTTAACTGCTATGACTGTCGTTTTGTCTTCCAATTTTTTTGCAAGGGCTTTGATAATTGTTGAACTCACAAGACTGTCACCATTTAACACAAGAAATTTTTGATCGACAAAACCTTTTACTTGTGCAATCGCGTCTGCAGTTCCAAGTTGTTTTTTTTGGTATGCATATTCTATTTCAGTATCGAAGTGATGGCCATCACCGAAATAACTTTTAATAACTTCCCCGTGATAACCGATAACAATTACAACGCGTTTGATTTCAGCTTCTGAGCAGGCGCTTATGATATGTTCAAGTACGGGCTTGCCTTCGACCGGTAACATCACTTTCGGTACTTTATGAGTGAGGGGCCTCATCCTTCTTCCCTCACCAGCGGCAAGTATAACTGCTAACATTTCAAACACTTATTTACGATCTTAAGAGCCGTTTCGTAGAGTTCTTCTACGCGGTAGTTTTCCTTCGCCTCGGCAGTTATCCTTATCTTAGGCTCAGTTCCTGATTTTCGAACAAGTATCCATCCATCATCAAAATCGAGTCGTATACCATCAATAGTGGTAATCGTATCATAATCCAGCGATTCTAATTCCTTTTCAATGAGCTTCATGACATTAATGTCTTCATCATAAACAACAAAACCCCTCTTGATCCTATATTTAGGGAATGCTGAGATAATATCGGATATTGACTCCTTTTCAGCAATAGTTACAATCTTCGCTGCCGCATAAATTCCGTCTGGGCAGTACGAAACACGAGGGAAAATCCAACTCCCACTGCTCTCACCGCCAAAATCGGCACTAACTCTCTTAATTTCTTCAGACACATAGACGTCGCCAATTCGTGTCTTGAATATTTCACTATTAATTACGTCATCGACCATGAGTGAAACGTCAACAGGGTAAACTATAGATTTTTTTGCCTCTTTTAGACCAAAAAGTGCTAGCATCTCATCGCCATTGATATACTTACCGCCACGATCGACCCCCATCATTCTATCCGCATCACCGTCGTGTGCGATGCCTAAATCAGCTTTAAACGCCCGCACCGCTTCAATTAAAAGCCCTAAATTTTGTTCAGTAGGCTCCGGATGTCTAGCAGGAAAAAACCCATCAGGTTGAGCATTGAGAGTTAACACTTTACATCCCATCTCCCTCAGTAAATAAGGAGTGATCGTCGCCCCTGAGCCCGACCCGCAATCTAGCACTACTTTTAACTTACTGCTCCCAAGTTCGTTTAATATCCTGCTTATGTGATCGGAGATAGCTCTGTCATTAGTGCCAACTTTCGCGATTTTATCCCAATCGGCTCTCTCCCCGTTGTACGAAGGGTGGTCGTTATCTTTATCAATTAACGATTCAATCTCATGCTGCTGAGCGGTATTAAACGAAGTACCATCTTTATTCCAAAGTTTGATGCCGACATATTCAGAAGTATTATGCGAAGCGGTTACCATAACACCGCACTCAAAGTTTCTCGCGGCGTATGAGAGAGTTGGCGTCGAAACAAGGCCGACCTTTACAACGTCACATCCGCACGCAGTAAGTCCTGAAATTATGGCATATTCAATCATTTCGCTTGATGTCCTTGGATCGCGTCCAATTACCGCCGACTTATAAATTGACCCAACAGCAAGCCCGACATTTAAAGCAAGTTCAGGGGTTATCCTCCTGTTGACGATCCCGCGAATTCCAGATGATCCAAACATCATACAATTCACAATAATATTTTCAATTTGATAATCGTTATGGTAATACATAACATTACCAATTACAACAAAATGTAGTTAAGACTCATTGTATTAGATAAACATTAGTAAAAGTTAAGATTGAAAACAGGCTTTAAAAAATCAATATGCGCAAGCTAATAGAATACCCTGTTGAGGGGCCGAACGCGCTCTGGAATTGGACTAAGATAAAAAATCCAATCAAGGTAGCTCTGAACTTTGTCGTCATTTATATATGTAGATATTTGCCATCCTTAAAGCTAAAAAATGCGTTTTATCGTTCAATAGGCATTAAGATCGGAAAAAACGTTTCTATAGGGCTTGAAGCAACGTTTGACATATTCTTCCCTGAGCTTATCGAAATTGGCGATAACTGTGTTATCGGCTACAAAGCAACTTTACTGTGTCACGAATTTATGGTAGACAGATGGAGCAAAGGAAGGTTAAAAATCGGTAAGAATGTTTTAATAGGTGCAAACTCTACTATACTAGCAGGCGTGAGCATTGGAGACAATTCAACGATATCAGCGTGCTCACTCGTAAATAAAGAGATCCCTGAAGGCGTATTCGTAGGAGGGGTACCAGCAGAGGAGCTTACACGTGGGATTAACAGTTGGGATCTTTAAAAAAATATTCAATAATATACTCTTTTTGACAATAATCGTAGTTATAAATCTCTTAGGTTCAATAATAGGTTTTTACTATTATTATCATCAGTTAAACTCGTCCCCTTTATACTTATGGCCCTTTATACCAGATTGTCCACTCTACACGCTGCTTGTAGCTGCTATTCTTATAACATTCATCCTCACCAAAAAAAGTACAGACATGCTAAGCTTCATCACTTCAATTGGATTGGCGAAATATGGAACCTGGACCGTTTTAGTGGTGCTTGGATTCGGTCAATTTTACTTCTCAGTAGATCAAAATATGTACGCTGCTCTAGCTTGTATGCACGTCTTGATGGCCATTGAGTTTATTTTACCATTATTTATAATGAGGGGGATTAAAAATAGCTATATAGTAGTTGCCTTTGTGTGGTTTTTCCTCAATGACTTCTTTGACTATTATTTTGGCACACATCCTCCCTTACCGTACTGGGGTGTGAGCGATGTAGCTACCATGACTTTCTTAATGACACCCGTTTTTATTATCATCGCTATTACAACACGTAAATTTTTAAACGATGCCGACTTAAATCTGTACGCTTCAGCGGGGGTTGCCAAGCTAGGTCAAAGGCGCAGGGCTTAGGACTCTACTTATCCTGAGTAAGAAACCCTGTCTCATAGGAGTTCGTGCGTTCAAATCGCACCCCCCGCACAAACCTTTCGATAAAAAGAGGTATCATATTGATTCTTTAATGTCTATCAAACGTTGCTTCTTAGCCTCCTAAGTTACTCGGCTTAATAATAGAGAGAACAAACTTTGTTCCACAAATGTTAAATAACAGCTTAGAGTAAAATTGGTAGGAAATAGAGTAACTTAATAAACCAGTTCAAATTTAAGTTTGCTGTTACTTTATTGCTATAAATCTGAGGTGATTAAGATGGGCTTACTAGATTGGCTATTTGGGAGAGAGAAGCCCAAGACTGAAACAAAGAAGATGGAACTAGAACAGGCTGCAGAAAAGCCGGTTCTCCCAAGGGAATCCGAAGCTCCACAGAGTAAAAAAGAATTAGCGGAGTCTCCAGCAGTAGTGGAAGGAGTTTCAAAGCAAAAAGAAGTGGTTGTTGAAAGCACGGAGGGTGCGGCACTATCTCCTCCTGAAGAAGTTAAACCGGTGGAAGCTGAGGCTACAGCCGGGGATTACGTCAATGAAGGAGTCGACATATAC
>CAZKZX010000021.1:0-14681 GCA_964557335.1 uncultured Methanomicrobia archaeon
ATAAACCTATAAAGATCTCAGTGAACGAGTTTGCCGAAAAGCTCAAAACGAGTCCTATGACGGCCTCTCGCAGGTTTAAAGAGCTTGATGACAAAGGCTTAATCTCACGTAATCTGTTAAGTAGATCGCAGGCGGTGAAAATAACGGATAAAGGAGCTTCCGTTTTGAGGGACGAATACTTAGAATATAAGTCTATTTTTGAAAGTGGGGGCACTATTGAGTTAATCGGCAGTATAATTTCCGGCTTGGGAGAAGGAAAGTACTACCTGAGCTTACGGGGGTACACAAAGCAGATAGAAGACAAGCTTGGCTTCTCGCCATACCCGGGCACTCTAAACGTTAAACTTGATCGGGAGAGTATTGCAGCGCGAACGAGATTACTTGAGATCGAGCCCGTGCGCATATCGGGCTTCAAGAGGCGTAATCGCACATATGGTGGCATCAATTGTTATTCGACGGTTATTGAGGGAATTCACGGGGCAATAATAATGCCCGATCGATCTCATTACCACAACGATGTGGTAGAAATAATCGCCCCAGTGTCTATTAAACAAACACTCGATAAGGACAATAGTGATAAAATAAAGGTGGTTAAAACGTGAGCATTTCGGACGCGATAAAATCTATCAAACATGGGCAAATGATTTTGATTTATGATTTTGATGACAGAGAAGGAGAAACTGATATGGTCATGCCCGCCGCAGCAGTAACACCAAAAGACATTGCTCGAATGAGAGTCGAGGCAGGTGGATTAATTTGTGTAGCGGTACATCCTAAAGCCGCAGAACGGATTTGCTTGCCGTTTATGTCTGATATCCTACAGTTAGCTAGTTCAAATGGGAGTGGGTTTAAGCTCAAGTCAATTTGTGAACGGCCAGGAGACCTCGCGTATGATAATCGATCGTCGTTTTCTATATCGGTAAATTATCGGGGGGTTCGGACAGGCATAACCGATATAGATCGCGCCTTAACCATAACCGAGCTTGGAAAGACCGTTGAAAGGGCAATAAATATAAATTCAGTTGATTTTGGAAAACACTTTAGATCGCCGGGGCACGTGCCTGTACTAAGAGCGGCTGAACGGCTCGTGCGAGAAAGGCGAGGTCAAACAGAACTCTCTATAGCCTTAGCTGAAATGGCTGAAGTGAACCCTGCTATGGTCGTATGTGAAATGCTCGATGCTGAAACAGGAAAGGCGCTTAGTAAGGAGGACTCAATTGCTTACGCGAAAAGGCATGATGTTGTATTCCTAACAGGACAAAGTATTATAGATGCGTACTAAAACATTACGACTCTTATGACAGTAGCCACTCGCTGTGTCCTTTTTAGCAAATAAAATAGTAGTTAGAAGTTAGCCGAGTGCCCCTCTCATGGCACCCATCTTCACAATACAGCTTTCTATGAGCCCCATTTGCGTGACTTCATCTATCAAGATCTTTTCACCTGTACTAATTAATTGCTTTAGCGTTGGCTTTATTGTCTCCATCAATGTCCAATATAAAACATTACGCTGCTGATCCCCACGAGCGATATATTCATATACAAACTTCACATCTTGTTGGACCTGTTTAAATGCCGCATAAGGTATAAAAGTTTGTGCTACTTTCAGATTTATGAACTGTTGAGCAAAATTCAAGTCAGCTCGTAAACTCGAGTAATACTCCGTCAAAAGTGTATCGAGTAAACCTCTCTCATCTGCCTCTTTTATACCTCTACCGGTTGCGATGAACTCTGGAGGAAGTCCTATACTATAAAGCGCACCTGTATATTTGATAGCGCGAGGGAGATCTGTTAACGTGTCCGTAACCTGGAGCCGTTTCAACTCATTCGAGAGTTTCCTATCACTAATGTATGAAGCTAAATAAGCCGGCCTGGGAACATCTCGTGCATATCCGATCGAACCTTTTCGTGCAAGACGATCACGCTGATTCGGAAAGAAGTCCGATATGGCTTTTATTGAATCGATGATCAGATAAAAGGTCTTAAGGTAGTTTTTTGTAAAAATGCCCGTCAACGTTATTATCTCAGCTCGCTGTTCAGCAGAATAGTTTACTGGTTTGGTTTTTTGGAGGTCATCGTTTATTCTTTTTACGAGTTTAATAGTGCTCTTACGATCGCGGTCGTAAATAAGGCTTGATTGAACCGTAACGGTTCTCAACCCTCTAAAATCATTCAGTAATGAATCAACGTTTTCAAGGGTAACGTGTCCTCGAAACGGCAATGCTCCGGCGCCCATAATTGGGGCTATTGTAACGCCATGGTCTTTTCCATAAGTATGGCAGTCTGAAATTGCGAGTTTATTAGTGAGTACTGAAGGAAGATGACCATAACCTAATGCAGCATCACTTCTTCCAAGCATTATGCGGAGAATGTTTTCATTCAATCCAAGATTTTCACACCCACGCAAATAGTCAGTAAGCAGTTTTTTGATAGTTATTAGTTCTGGGATCTCTTCTATCAAAGGAACGACGTGAATAACCTGCGGGTCGATACTTATGTTAAATTCGTGATTAGTGAGGTCTATCACATCAAGTATCCGTTTTCGAGTATCGATAAGTTCTTGCGCGCTCTTACTCATCGGATGGATAACCTCAACGATACTGGGTTCCGTAGTTTCTTCGTGAATCCGATAATAACTTCCATAATCGACATAAGAGCCATAAGCTGCCTAAATACCGTTTCTTGTGACACACTTGGAATTCGCGGTGTAATAAAAACATCTTGGCCCGGAACCAATCCCTTGGAGATAAGCTCCACTACGACTTCGGACGTTTGAACATAGGGGTCATCTTCCCTTCAAAATCTATCATGTATTCCTCTACGCCAAACCCTCCTTGTCGTGTTGGCGTGAGGACTTCACGGATTCTTCAGCTTCTTTTTGTACTGGGATATATGTCGTAGCTGAATCAGGATGTTGTGTAGCCATTGTGGCGGGAATTCTTCTCATTTTAGGTCTCTCCAAATTAAACGCAAAGAAATGTATTCACTTAATCAAGAACATCAGTCACACATTTTTTGATATAAGCAGATGTAAACTTCTTAAAAATCGACATGAGCAAAACGACGTATTTAAACCCCTCTGAAGACATATGGGCCGATCAAATATATCATGAATGAGGCTAAGATCATAGCACTAAGAACGCTAACGAGCACACTAGTGACGAGATCTTGAAGTTTGCTGCTTTTTAAGAGCCGCTCTGTAAGTGACTTAAAGATATCTTTAAACACGTATCCTCCATCTAATGGCACCAGCGGAAGACTGTTAAAAAGCCCTACATAAAAATTAATCCATCCCACCCACAACAAAGTATTAGCAATCCAGAATATCCCCGGCCCAAGATGAGTTGCCCATCCGATTGGCTGGTACAAGTTAATGACTTCTCCGTTGAATCCGTTAAAGATGAGGAAAGGAAATCCAAGAATTGCGGCCCATCCTCCAACGGTACTCAGCGTATATGGTATCTGTTTTAAAAAGTTAAGAGTTTCCTCTGAACCGCCTTGCACGCCTAAAAATCCTTTATCAAAGTTAGGGTTCTTATCAAGGGTCACCATAAACTCATGCACAGTGCCTTTGTCTGCAGCTTTTACTGACACCACCTGTCCTTGGTGCGTTGCATTCATAAATGCATGAAACTGATCATTGTTTACAATTGTCGTATTATCTATCTGAAGAATAACCATCCCTGGCCGCACGCCGGCCTTTTCAGCCGGTGATCCGCTTACGACTCCTACGACTCCTAACCCAGGCACTGGAGCTATAGCTGATAATACTGGGCCAAAGAATAGCGCGAGACATAGTATACCGACGACAATGTTGCTCATAATTCCCGCCGTCAGCACTCTAATTCTTTCCCTTCTTGTCGCTATCTTAACATCACTTCCCACGTCCTTGCCATATAGCTGTGATTCGTCTGGCTCAGCAAATGCCCCGATCGGCAGTACCAGTACTAACAGGCCGAGAGCTTTTACTTTGATGTCAGCTGCCCGACTCAATATCGCGTGTGAAAGTTCGTGAACGACGAGGGCGACGATGAGGGCAATGAGCCCCCATGTTAATGGAACAAATTCATTTATTCCTGGTAGAAGTAAGAAATTTCGAGGCTCGTTAAACACAGTAGGTTCTGGTTTTATCTGGAATAGTTTGTAGTCTCCCACTATCAGAGTAGCAAACATAAAGATCATCGATAGAATGACGATAAAGATACCGACATCTGCGTATACTTGCCAGAACTTTTTCGGATGGGCCAATCGATCCAAAAACTGTTGGCCGCGCGTCGTTCTAATCATCAAAATCGGCCCGTATGCCGTAACATTATAGCGCTCAAGAATTCCTCTACTGTTAAGGAAGAGCACCACAAGCCAATAAATTGAAATGATTACGAGCGCAAGAATATAATAGTCCAAACAGTCTTCTCCATTATTGGTGTGATGATGTTCTCCAACATATATGTAACTACAGCTAACCTCAAAGAGGCGAAGCAAATCAGTTACCAGCTCGTTGAAGAGAAACTCTGTGCTTGTGTAAATATGCATCGCGTAACGTCAATCTATCGGTGGAGAGGGGCGGTTGAAGAAGACGAGGAGTATGCTTTAAACATAAAGACAACAACGGCGTTAGTTAAGAAAGTGACTGAAAAGATACTAGAGCTTCACAGTTACGAGACTCCTTGCATAGTTTCGTATAAAATTGATTATGGATCAAAAGACTTCCTTGATTGGATTACAGAGGAAACGGTTTAGATGAATTTTTGTAATGGTATATATGCCACCATGTGAAAAGGTTAAACTAGACGCGACCGCAAGTACTATGTTCGCCCCACAACTCGTAGGTCTAGTGACAACGGTAAATGCACGTGGAAAGCCAAACGTTGCGGCATTCGCATGGGCAACGAGCACCTCTCACGAGCCTGAGTTAATAGCCATCAGTGTCTCTCATCTGCGGTATAGCTACCGTTATTTAAAGAACGAGTTTGTGCTCAACCTTCCAACAGAAGATCTTTTGAAAGAGGTCTGGCTCGTAGGGACTGTTTCGGGTCGCGAAGTGAACAAGTTTGCGGTTTCGGGCCTCACTCCGCTGCAGTCTCTAGTGGTAACGCCGCCGAGGATTCAAGAGTGTCCGATCCATATCGAATGCAAAACACTGTACACGTTCGAAACAGGAGATCATACGATTTTTGTAGGTAAAGTGGTCGCTAAATCGGGAGATAACGATGCAGTTGTGGATGGCACATTAAACCCGAGAATTAGGCCCGTGTTTCATCTCGGCGGCACGAAGTTTATGGTTGGGCATCGAAGAATTGACGTTAGAGATTTATAAGTGAGATATCCAGAAGGGACTTATAGTACGGTCACTCTTTACATTCGAAAATGCAACAAGAGACAATCATACACTGGGCCGACGTAATTGCCCAAAGCGTTGCCGGAGAGCAGGTCATAGCCACGGGAATAACACCCTCAGGCAATATACACATCGGTAACATGCGAGAAGTAGTAACGGCTGACGCAGTGTTGAAAGCTATTAAGGACGCCGGGAAAGAGGCGAGACTGATTTACGTCGCTGACACGTTTGATCCTTTAAGAACAGTGTACCCGTTTTTGCCAGACGTGTACAAGAAGTACGTTGGAAGGCCAATCTCTGAGATACCTGATCCTGTCGGCTGTTGTGAGAGCTATGCAGAACACTATTTGAAGCCATTTTTAGATTCGTTAGAAGATCTCGGCATTGAACCGGAGTTATTTCGAGCGGACACGATGTATAAAAATGGGGTCTACACTGCGGCAATCAAACTTGCGCTCGAAAAGCGGGTCATCGTTGCAAAGATAATTGAGGAGGTCTCAGGTAGGGAATTACCACCTGAATGGAGTCCTTTTAACCCCCTATGTGGCTCTTGCAAAAGAATCACTGCGGGAATTGTGTTAACACACCTGTCAGATATTTCTTCAGTTACATATAGGTGTGCGTGTGGCGGTGAAGGAATAGCAAATTACGCAAAAGGAGAGGGAAAACTCGCGTGGAGAATTGATTGGGCGGCACGATGGAGCATATTAGGCGTGACAATTGAGCCGTTTGGAAAGGATCATGCTGTGGCCGGCGGGTCATATGATACCGGCGTACGGATCTCTAGAGAGGTATATGAGCATGAACCTCCGCGTCCTATTCCGTATGGGCATATCCATCTTAAAGGGAAGGGTAAAATGTCAAGTTCTAAAGGAGTCACAGTAACAATTAACGAAATGTTGGACATCGTACCTCCTGATGTGTTGAGATACATGATAATTAAAACTAAGCCTGAAAAGCTGATTGATTTTGATCCTGGCTTAGGTCTTTTGACTCTCGTGGATGAATTTGACAATGGAAAAGGTCGTGCATACGAACTCTCGCACGTCGAAGGTGTCAAATCGAGCATTCCCTTCAGGCACATGGTAACTGCAGTTCAGATCGCCCACAATTTTGATCAACTTATAGAAGTCCTAAAACGAGGAGGCTATAATGTCAACGACATTAACTCGATCAGATTGAGGGCAAAAAATGCAAAAAACTGGCTTCAGCGCTTTGCACCGCCTTTTGTCAAGTTTACCGTACAAGATTATGTTCCTGTCCAGGCACGATCTCTTACCACTGAGCAGAAAGATGTGTTATCGCTACTCGCTGAAGTTATGGAAGCGGGCATAGATAGTGCTGAACAACTCCATAACGCAGTGTATGACATAAGCGAGCGCGTTGGCATTAATCCAAAAGACGCGTTTAAAGCCATCTATATCGCCCTTTTAGGGACGAGTTCAGGACCACGAGTTGGATGGTTCCTCGCGTCGCTTGATAAAGAATTCGTAATATACAGGCTTAAAGAAGCTGCCCAAGTTTGAAATTCTGCTTCTTGAATGGCGTGGTTTTCAATTCATCGTTACGTCTGGTCGAATGCTTGCTCTATATCGGCTTTGATGTCTTCGACGTTTTCAAGACCTACGGAAAGTCTCATCAGTCCGTCTGTTATCCCAATACGGTCCCTCTCGTTCTTCGGAATAACTGAATGGGTCATGAGTGCTGGGTGTTCTATTAGCGATGCTGTGTCTCCAAGACTTACTGCTATTGTGCAAAGTTTGAGTCCATTTAAAAACTTTAAGCTCTCATTAAGTCCTCCATAAACCTCAAACGAAAGAACGCCACCAAATCCGGACATTTGTTCCCGTAGACTTTTGTTAGTCGTAAGTTTTCGGTCAAGACCAGGATAGAAGACGTCCTTAACCTCTGCTCTTTTTTTTAGAAATGTAGCTATCTCTCTCGCATTTTGAGCGTGTCTTTCCATTCTTACTGAAAGCGTTTGGATCCCTCTTAAGATTAGAAAAGCGTTAAACGGACTCAATACTCCTCCCATATCTCGAAGCGCCCCTTTTCTAACAGTATCAGCTAATTCGAATGAAGTGATGAGTATTCCGCCAAGTGCGTCACCGTGTCCGTTTAAATATTTTGTAGCACTGTGAACGACGATGTCAGCTCCGAGTTCAAGAGGTCTTTGAAAGTAAGGTGTGAGAAATGTATTGTCCACAATTGTTCTAATGCCAGATTCTGCAGCTATTTCAGTAATTGCCCTTATGTCTGTAAGTTTCAGTGTCGGATTCGCAGGGGTTTCAAAGAAAATAAGTTTTGTCGTATCTTTAATAGCATTTATAACTTGATCAACATCTGACACGTCAACAAAACTCACATCAACCCCGAGTCTAGGTATTCCTTTGCTTAAAAGCTCATATGTGCTGCCATATAAGACTTCATCGGCAATGAGATGGTCTCCACTTTTTAATATAGTGAGCATAGCTGCTGTTATTGCTGCCATTCCGGAAGCAAAACTTACTGCGGAGTCTCCCCCCTCAAGGCAAGCCATTTTAATTTCCAGCGTGGTGTTGGTAGGGTTAGAAAATCGTGAATAGACGTACTTCCCGCGTGGCACACCAGTTGCCAATATTTCATCAAACGCGAACGTGGATGTCTGATAAATGGGTGTTGTAAGAGCCATGTTGTCGGGACACGGTCGCTGCCCAGCATGAACTATTTTTGTATTCATTCTGTACTCATACTCGTGTTCCATAGGGCAACCTCACACAAGAGGAGTTGGTTGTTTTTCCTCGGGCAACACAGGGAGCTTCATAGTATTGATCAAAATCGGACTCGACACTTCCTTAGCTCGCTCTAGCAAAAGCTCCTTCCCCCTTTGAGTCAGCGCGAATAACGGTACACCTGTGCCAACCTGTGCCAACGCTTTACCAGCTACAGCATCTCGAATTGCAAGAGACGCGCAACCCGTTGTAATGTCTACAATATTTACAAACTCTTTTGCGACATTTTTTTCCATGCCAGTTACGTGCACACCTATAATCGTAACCTCAGTGTTTGTTGCAGTCTCAACGTCCCGGCATGTTTTTGCTTCCTCGATGTTTGCGACGGTGACTGCAATTTTCTTATTTCCAAGCTCGGCAGCCCTTGCGACGCCAAGCGGTTGGTTTATAGTTGCACGCTTGCCGTCAAGTGTAACTCCGCCCGCGGCTTCAACACGTTTCGCGAGCTTTGGTATTATTGTGGTCTCTATGACTCCTGAAATCCGAGCCCCAATTCCCTGCGTCAACGTTGGATTTGATGTGATAACCGTGCCTACCCCTTCACAAACGGATATGCTTGCATCGAGGAGCCCCTTTCGTAACCCAGTCATCATAACTTCTGACGCGCCGAAGCCAACAAAGACCTCCATCTCAATCGACCTATCGCCAGTGCACATCCCAAAGTCTTCGATTCTGAACTCAATATTCTTTTTTACGATCTCAGGAGTTATCTTCGTAATGCCTCGCGCCTTTGCAAAAATAGGACAGTACTCTATTAATGGTTCGCCAACTTGCACTACTTTTCCATCCTCGACTACAACATAAGCCTTTCCTAGTGCCTCAAGAACGTGTCTTTCTACCATGTATTTCTCCTCAACATTAAACGAATCCTAATTTCAACATTTGTTATCAGAACACTTGCCTAAAAGGTAGATGCTTAAACTTTGCTCGATACGTTTGATTTAGGTTTTATTGCCGTTCGTGGATTCGTACTTATAATATACAATTAGCGGTACATTAACGCTGTCGCAGTCAACGTAAGCCCACTTTGGAACGTGCACTGGATGATCAGAAGTGATAAATAATAAAGTTGGCTTGCTCAAGCTAGATATGAGGCGTTTAATATTATCATTTATCGAAGTCGCTGAGAGCAAAAGATCCTCCCACGACTCGGCGTAATGATGCAAACAGTTGTCAATAGCTCGTAGGTGAATAGCCAGTAATACCACATTCTCGAGCTCAAATGCTTTAAGAGCTAGGTCGATAATCCGCCTGTCATAATCTATTATCCCATATAGATTTTGCACTCCGATAGCTAGATCTATTCTATTCAATAGCGATTTTGCACCCATCGTTTCAATGACAATCCCCGACTTAATTCCATTTTCACTGGCAATTTCAAGTACCGACCTAATCGGGGTGTAAAACGTATCAGTAACTTTATACAGCAAATGGTGTTCTGGAGTATATCCTGTTAAAATAGTACTGATGTTAGGCGTTGTGATACGAGGTGGAAGCGACTCACACTCAAAGAAAAGACCATCTTTTGAAAGTTTTTTCAAGTGTTGTATAGCTTTATCAAGTTTGTTATAGAGTGTCACCCCTATTCCGTCAATAATTACTAGTAATATTTGTTGTACGTTTAATCCTTCAATGTAGTGTATGGCTTCCCGAATCTCTTTTCCATCATGATCAGGAATCTCTATATTTAAAATACGTGCAATTGTTGGAGCAATGTCAAGCTGGGTATATCTCGTTGAAACCATCCCTTCACGCTAGAATAACAGCTTCTAATTAATAAAATTTCGGTAAATAGCACTTATTATCTGTTGCTGCAAGCCGTGCCAGTAAAGTGTTGTGTGTGTGAATTAGCACCTCGATTCATGGGCGTATTAATCACTAAAAATCTTAGAAAAATTAAATCAAGCCTTATACCGCTTTGCAGCCTGTTGCAGTGATTCAAATGCCGGAAGACTTCTTCCTGAAAGGTAGTTTATTAAAGCCCCACCTCCAAGGCTTATATGCGAAAATCCTTTTTCGTCGATATTTAGAGTCTGTATCGCAGAGAGCGTATGCCCGCCTCCAACAAGTGAGAAACCGTCTGATTCCCCAATCGCGTTTAAAATTTCCTTTGTGCCGACTTCGAAGCCTACATCCTCATAAACACCCGGTGGGCCTTTTACGACCATCGTCTTCGCGTCTTTTATAACCGCTTTGTATATCTGAATTGTTCTCTCACCAATATCCTCAATCATTCCTTTGGCTGGCAGCTCTTTTACCGGTACTTCGACTCTTTTACCAGTTAGGCTATATGCGACATCAACAGGAACGTTGATATGCTGACCATATTTTACAAGCAACTTTCTTACTTCTTGAAGTTGCTCAAGGTGACCTTCGTTTCGTAGAAGATTGATTGTTTCATCACCTAGGTTATGCTCACGGGCTACCAAAAAGAGAAGTCCGAGCACTCCAGATGAAAGGACTCTGTCTATTATCCCTTTATGAAAACCATGTTTGAGCACTTTTACATTATCATCAGGCTTTCCACCTCCAAGTACGTAAACAACCGGATGCCGAGGGTTGGTAATTGCTTGTCGGTCATAACGAAGCTCTTTTTCCATTATCCTGCCTGCGGCTGATGGAAGTGTCGCAGTTAAACCAACAATAGAAGCGTGCGATCTGTGGGCAGAGGGAAATGCATCATTGACAAATAGGTCAGCGAGCGAACTTAGCCTGCTTATGAGGACCCCTTTGGCGTGTTCTTCTGGTCCTAGTTCGAGTGTTTCCTCAGCTAAAAATCGAATATTTTGGAGAAGTAGGATCTCTCTAGATTGTAGCGATTTTATTCTATCGCGTGCGCCGACACCTATTGCATCATCTACGTACCCAAATCTCTCTCCCAAAAGCGCTTTTAAATCCTCAGCATGCTGATCGAGGGGAAGAAAATCATAATCACCTGCTCTCCCTTGGTGCGCTATGATAACCACTTTTGCGCCTTTATCTGCAAGCTCTCTTATTGTAACTGTCGATTCACCAATGCGTTTCGATTCTGAGATCTTTTTAGTATCTTTATCAACTGGTACATTTATGTCGACTCGCACTAGTACTGTCTTATCTTTAAAATCTAAATCATCAAGCGTTAAAAAGTCGCTCATAACATTCCTCTCTATTCCACAGATTAGCTACTATAAATCAACTGTTGTTGTTGCTTTAATGAGCCTTGATGTGTGCTTTGTATCAGTCTTTCTACAGTGTCTATTCTATCCCCCAAACTTTTCTGTGAATTTCTCTCAATTCTTCAGGGCTATCTTCTAAACATTGCGGTGGACGAAATGAACCTCTAACCCCCATAGAATCGTCTGTCTTTTTTATCGATTTCCACGGATCCTTCTCTATTCCCATTATTGCTCTTATGCAGTCAATGTTATCAAGTATTATATCTGACTCTTGGTGCACTGCCTGCATGAAAAACACTTCATTGTCAACAACGTTAACGCTTTCCTCCCAAATTGGTATTTCCCATATATCATATCTCGGTCTTTCAAGATCCCTACCGAGTTCAATGAGCTCTGCGGTTGAACCCAAGCCATCACTTGCCCGAACAAGCATTATTCGCCTTAGGCTATAAAATTCCTTCAACAAATCTTCCCGCGTTATGTCCCGCTCAACTTCAATCATGATGTTATGTTGATGCATCAGTGTCGTGGACGCCAAGACGGCGATTGTAGCTATTTTCCACCCTGGCACGACAGTATTTACATCAGGACCGTGGTGGGAGGGAACTGTAGGTGGATTTGGCACGATCGCGTTGATCGGACCTTTTTTAATCTGTAATGGATCTGCTCCTCTACGTACCAACACTGCTCGCACCTTTTTAATACCAGCTACCTTGTTAACTGCATAGAGAGATCTACAAAGTCCGGTAGTGTTGCAAGAAACTACGCGCATATAGTCCTTGCCCACGGCCTCCTCATAATTGCAATAGGCGTTAAATGAAAATCCTATGGCATCGTGTTTCTCGCCGCCTTCAAATATAGCCTTAATTCCAGCCTTTTTATAAATATTCTCAAGATTTTTTGCACCCATCCCTTCGGGCGTAGCATCGACGACAATATCTGCTTCTTTTAGCATATCCATCGTCGTTCCCGCGACATCCAACCCTGCTGTTTTAAACCCCTCGACTTTATCAGATTCTGAAGCGTACAGAGGGTAACCTCGCTCGGCTGCCACAAACGCTTCAAAGTTTGGACGCGTCTTTGAAACGCCAACCAATTTCATATCATCTTGTTTGGATATTGCATCAGCCACTCGCTTTCCTATGTTTCCATAACCATTTACCGCTACTTTGACAACCACAAACAACCCTCCTCTTAAAGTATGAATAATCTAATTCTCTCTTTTCATAAAGCTTTCCCAACAAATTAACGTAAAATCAATTATTTTTAAATAATTCAAATTTGAACGCTATTTTATTAATGAGCACCTCGCCAGATACAGCAATTCAGAGTTCCTTTCCAAAAAATCAAGTTGTCTTTTTTAACATAACCTAGTTTTCATTTAGCCACTCGTTTCAATTTTTTCTATCTATACTTCAGCAGCTTCAACTTATACAAGCCGAGACGTTTAATAATCCAACTTGGAAGTAAAAATATTATAATTGCTTTAAACTAAATTCTCAAGCAGCATTAAAATTATTTGCCTCGACGAATTGTCTTTTTTAGAACAGTATAAATTAGAGGACGTTTATGAGCGATCATTGCGCCACAATTGAAGAAACGGACTTATACCAACGAAAAGAAAACAGCACTTTAAGAAGTTCATTAAAAATCATGAATGGTTCTTTGAAGCAAGTGTTTATTTATAAATATCGTATTGCTAAGAGCCATATTAACCCGGGTCGCAGTACTTTTTAGAGCCGCCGCAAAATTCTCAAATTTTAAGGGCTCGCGTTTCAGCGCATCTCGCACTAGTTCTCTAATGGCCCAGCTTCCGAGTGGTATGTCGTACGTTGGCTGGACCTCTCTTACAATGTAAATTGAGGCTTGCTTCTTGATACTATTTAGGTACTCAAGTGTCGAAAAACGCGCGGCATAGTACCCCCCATCCATATATGTGCTTTTACCATCGTAGTTTTCATACAAGTCTCCAATTTCCACTTTCCCGTTGTCAGTGATCCAAAGTTCAGTCCACCCAAAAGAATAGCGTTTGGGTAGAAGTATTATCTCAAAGTGATTACCAAACCCATCAGACACAAATAAGTTGACCTCATCTATCTCCGGGTACGTTTTTACCTGTTTTAACATCGCGTCTCCGATCATTGTGTCCACAGCGGTGATAGACCATCGAGTTGGGACAAGCAATCTTTTTCTCCCTAAGAGCCCAACAGATAAAAGCCTGCTAATTTGATATGGTGAAACTCCTTGCCGATACAACTCAATGGCTGCTTCTGAGGCTTTGATATCAACATCATAAACTAGCCTGTCAACTTTTTTTGGTACTTTTGGACTCTCTAATATTTCGATATCGCTTACTACTCCGGAAGGGCCCATTGGAGCAACGATTTTATCAAAATTCAGTTCAATTTTGGGAAGTTTTATAAACTTCACTTCAACATCAATGGGAAGCTCAGACATTGCGAGTTCTTGTGTTTCGAGTAACAATCTTGTAGGATCTCTAGCATCACGAACATTCAATTTGAAGTTTGAACGCACGAGATTTGATCTAATTTCCACGATATCTTCCCGTTTCAATGTAAGCCACGATTCAGGCGCAGCAAACATTTTTGGATCATCAATGAACGGGGAGACAAGCGGTCCTGCGAATATATTAGGATATCCCACTCTCCCAACAAATGCGGATGGTGGCGTAGTTCCGAACAAATTATTGCCAATTTTTCCTATTTTAAACGAGTTTAAAAGAAGCGCTTTGCGAGTCTTCTCGTTTATTTTTGTTTTCACGCTAATTGTTATAACATGGGCAAAGTAAATTATTAACTTAATGCTAATGACGATCGCAGTAATTAGAAGTAGCTATCTTCTTTTCGTAAGATAAAAGTCGGCGTTCTTGCTAACGCCAACAACTGTCATGTCGTTCAATCGTACTTTTTTGCATCACTGTTAATACTGTGTAACAATTTCTCTTTATAGATCATTAGAAAGTAGGAGGATTGAGACAAATCTCCTCCAAAGTTGCACAGGGTGTGTTGAAAGCTACGTAGGTTAATGTATTTTTTTGTTCAAGGTGCTTATCGCTTCTATTTTATTCTGTGTGGTACCTCTATCTTGAGCAAAAAGTTAAAAATTAAGTTGCTGTATTGTATAATGATGAATTATGATCGGCATGATTTTATGTGGTGGCTATGGAAAAAGGCTTAAGCCTTACACTGAAGATGTACCTAAGCCACTTATAGAAATCCAGGACAATTATACAATTTTGGATAAGCAGCTCTATGACATGGCAAATGCTGGTATTGACAAAGTGATATTACTTACCGGCTATTTGAGTGAAAAAATAGAGGAAAGATATGGGGACAACTATAGGGGCATGAAAGTTGGATATTCGGTTGAAGAAAAGCCGCTTGGTACGTTAAATGC
>CAZKZX010000022.1:0-14356 GCA_964557335.1 uncultured Methanomicrobia archaeon
AAATAAGTAAAAATGAAATAAAAAAATGTAGTTTTGTATCGATCCGTTAAGTTGTTCTGCTATTTAGGATAAATTTGCTATTTCTTTTTTAAACTGTTGATATTTTAATTAATGTTTAAAACAAACTTTAAACTCATTGTGAAAAAGGAAAGTCTAAGATTGATATGTTCTACCGGTATATTTTAATATATTAAATTTAAAGCCACGGGAAAACTTTATCATAAAAATAAGATTTGATTTAACTAGAGATTTTATTTTAAAACTAAAACAACTTCTAAGTGCACGTAGCAAATCCTGAATTCTGACTTCTATGCTAACTCTAGGTAAGGCTTGTATTAATCACTCTTCAAACTGAGAAAGGTTTTTTAAAAAATTTTATGACTACTATACAGCTTACACTTCAACAAAATTTAACTCTCTTAAAAGTTATTTTTACGTTGTGCAATAGGATCTGTTAGGCATTAAGTCCTAAAAAACTAGTCAATGGGAAAGTTTCTGTTATCCTTATTAACACCATATCATTGTTTATTATATTATACGTTCTTGACAACATTGGGATATGATAAGGCACGTCAAATAACTCACTTAACTCATCGTTGAATAGCGTCTCAATCTTTTCAATTTCTCGCCTCGATTCAATTTTTCGCTCTCGCATAATCCTGCCTATCGGTATATCAGCTTTCATAAGATCGTATTTGAACTGCCTATGCAACCTTGATATAGGGGTGTATGATTCGGCATAGATGAGGGGCGTTTCGCTTTCGACGTTTTTTAGTATTACCACTCTGTAGTTGATGTTGTCCCCCTCTTCAATTTCTAGTAATTCTGAGATTTCGTAATCAGCTTTGGTAATTCCTTGGGTAAGGGTTTTAACAGTAACCGGCTCGCTGGTGATGATTTCAAGTAAAGTGGTTATTGATCCGTCAGTTAGAAGAATTAGCTTCTGAAGCTTCGATAATTTGTACTGAAGATTCGAAAACATTTGTTCAACTTTTAGCGTAGTTAATGGGGGCATACGTGGTCTTTTTTTATCCATATCACATCAGTCGTTAGGCTAAAACTCTCTTACTCGAGCTCCGTAATTACAAGCTTTCACGCAATATGCTTTGCCGCTCGTAGTCTCATTAAGATATCTCTGTACTGCATTCTTTAAGCTTTTATCGTCTGTAACGGCGTACACTGTAGGCCCAAATGAACTCATTCCAGATCCATATGCTCCACTTT
Organism: uncultured Methanomicrobia archaeon; assembly: GCA_964557335.1. Classification (GTDB taxonomy): domain Archaea; phylum Halobacteriota; class Bog-38; order Methanoflorentales; family Methanoflorentaceae; genus DASPRZ01. The sequence continues at coordinate 1,225 of CAZKZX010000022.1, forward strand.
TTTTCATGAATTCCATAAGCCTCGTGCAAAATGGTTGAAGTTGAACTTCACGACGCTTAAACCCCACATTTTGGATTTTATTTATTGAAGCGCCGAAGCTAACTATATCTTGTTCAACAATTGAAGGTAACATTTCCATCAGAATTATATGGCTGAGTGCTTGAACTTCATGTAGGGGAATAGGACACTCTTTTTTAAATATATCAACTTCTTTCTTATTACTTGCTCCTTTTAGGTCGGGAATTGCAACTATTATATCCCAGTCGGGAAAATCGCGCCGTATTAAAATAGGGGGCGGAGTACATTCCCCGGAAGCAGATGATGGCTTGAACTCGCACTTTCCCTTATGTCCGCCGTCAATGATAAATCCCCCATGATTGTAAGCTTCAATTCCAATCCCTGAAGTTCCACCTCTTTTTGCCAAACGTGCGATGTCAATTGTACTAAGATTTAAATCATAAAGTCTGTTTAATGCCATCCCAGCTGCTAGCGATGCTTGGGTACCAGACCCCAATCCAACGTGGTCTGGGTAGTCTTTGACAATGTTGATTTCTACTCCACCAGTTTGGCAAGACGCGATAACAGCTTCTAGAACTTTTTTAACTCTTTCTGAAAATTTACTATTGCCTAGAACAATAAGGTTATCAGACTTTTTTGCTTGAATCTTAATTACCGGAAAGTCTAGAGCTATTCCAACACTACCATCAACTCTACCAAGCGCACCATTTAAATCAATCAAAGTGATATGAATCCGAGAAGGGGTAGTAATTTCTATCATGAGTATCTAGTGCTGTATTTATAGCACTACAACCGTGTATAGCACTACAACCGTGCGATGTTGCTATTACTTATTCTGTCATTTAAAATTGCTTATTTTTCTAGTTTTTGTATGACTATAAGCTGTGGTAAAATTAAAGACATTGAAAATTTTGTTCTTGATTATAAAAAGTTAGCAGAATTTTAAGCAAATGTTTTGCTTCTTACATTTTGTATTTCACACCTAAGAGTGAATGTAAACAATTGATGAGTGCAAGGCGCATTTTCATCAGTCATAGTTGGTTAGATCTGCCGATCATTACGATTGGAGTAAGGAGTCGGCGCACGAGGAAGATTGATTTGTAATTTTGCTTCAATAGTGAGACAACTTGTAACTGTTGAAAAAGTATCTTAGTTAAACTATCAATCTCTCTTTTATAGTTAAGTCAAATTTGAGTCTGTATCATTGTTAATATCTCACGCGGCAAATTTGAAGTGCTACTAACTCATATCATAGAGGCTTACATAGACATTTTCACTGTCAAAGCTCTAACCCATCAAACTGCTAAAGTTTATTTAAGTATCATAACGTCAAATTGGAACTTTAGATATCAGATTTGGCGGTGAAAGTGGAATAATTTCTCACTCTGTAAAAAAAGTTGCAGAATTAATACACTTGCGCAACAGTCAAAGACGTCACTTGATCGGACAGCAGATGGGTGTATTAGATTGTCGTTATAATTTTCAGAGAGCTCCAAAGCAAACAGAAGTTTTCCTGCGCAAATGAGATTTTTTAAACTTACTTGAATGTCAAAGTCGGTAACTGCTTGATATTTCGTCTTTCGTGAACTGTACCGCCTGTTATTTATTCACTCGTGAATTAAACTAGGAAGGGGTCATAGTCGAAATCTTTAGCGCTTTTGAAGAATTAGAGATTTTTTTTTTACTGAAGAAGAGTGATTTTTCATTGTAGAATCGAATTTAAAGACTATACCTCCAAAGTATTTGGGTTTGATAAGGCACGTAAAGTGCATCTATATTCGTTTTATTTACTGGAGTGTGATATCGTTGATTTGAGTCTAATTACATAAGAAGAGCTCTTGTTTTGAGAAACCTTTAAGTAGCTAAGCTGCTTTTACTATAAATACATAGGTCAAGCTTGCGAGATCAGACCGTGGGACGATGATCCCTAAAATTCAAATAGCAGTGCCATCATCCTTAACGGTCGAATCAGCCGATCAAAAAATAAGAACATACAAAGTTGGACAAGTCGCGAGGGCAGCAGCAGTATTTCGAATAGATCGGGTTTTAATATATCGTGATAACACGTTTGATGACAGCAACTTCATTTCGTCCGTATTGCGGTATATGGAAACGCCACAGTATCTTCGCAAATTGCTTTTCCCTTTAACTAGAGAACTAAGATACATCGGTGTGGTTCCGCCATTAAAGACCCCACATCACGTAAAAGTTGAGGACACAGTTCGAGAAGGGATTGTGACAGACGTCGGAACTGAAAGCGCTTGGGTGGAAATCGGTCTCGATTGCCCGGCCTTGATGCGAAATGCAAATGTTCGCACAGGGCAGCGTGTAACAGTCAAAGTCTTTTCAAGAGATCCGCTGGAAGTTGAGCTGTTCCGAAAAACACCACAGAACTGGGGTTATTCTGTTGAGGTGGTGTCAAACGTAAAAGAGGCTTTAGACGGACTCGTAATTTCGACTACTAAGTATGGCCAGCCTATTACCCCCGCACTGCTCACAGAGATTGTTAAGCGCTGCGCTGGGCGTATCACAGTAGTATTTGGCTCTCCGAATCGTGGGCTTGATGAGATACTGAGTGAAATTGGCCTTTCAACTCAAGCTGTATCAGATTATGTGGTCAACACCATTCCTAATCAAGGAACAGAAACCGTACGTGTTGAGGAGGCAATAATTGCCACTTTAAGCGTGCTGAATATTGGATTGCAATAATTAAAATGCGAGGTAAACTCAATGGCTAAAAGACATCGTCCAAGGCGTGGATCGCTTGCTTACAGCCCGCGCAAAAGGGCAAAGCGAGAAGTCCCAAGGGTAAGGTCGTGGCCTGAACAGTCGGAGCCAAGGATTCAGGGATTTGCTGGTTACAAAGCCGGCATGACGCACGCAATTATGATAGATGATAAGCCCAATAGCCCGACAGAAGGTATGGAGATTAGCGTGCCAGTTACAATCGTAGAGACCCCTCCTATGAAAATCGCAGCTATAAGAGCGTACAACTACACACCTTATGGACGAAAGGTATCCCTCGAGGAGTGGGCAAGTAACTTAGAAACTGATCTGAAGAAACTACTGCCTCTTAATAAAAGAAGTTCAAGTAGAGAAAGATCCCTTGACGGCGCGGAAGAAATAAGGGTATTGATGCACACTGTGCCCAAGAAGGCCGGCGGTATTTCCAAAAAAGTTCCAGATTTAATGGAAATGCGCGTGGGGGCTGAGGATGTGAAATCTACTTTCGAATATGCTCAGAAGGTAATTGGCACGGAAGTGACGATAGCTGACATTTACAAGATGGGCGCACTTGTCGATGTCATTTCTATTACTAAAGGCAAAGGGACGCAAGGTCCAGTCAAGCGCTGGGGAGTCACAATTCAAGATAGGAAGGCATTCAGAGGGGGAAAAGGGCGCCATATAGGGAATCTTGGACCATGGAATCCTGCCCGGGTACGTTGGACAGTCCCGCAACTTGGACAGACCGGTTACCATCAAAGAACAGAGTTCAACAAGCGAATTATAAAGATTGGATCAAATGGCTTAGAAGTAACACCTGGCGGAGGTTTTCTTAAGTATGGTGTGGTCAATGGCGATTATATCATGCTGAAAGGCTCAGTTCCAGGACCAACTAAGAGATTGATAAGAATAAGAGATGCAATAAGGCCGAACAGAATACCCCAAGCGGCTCCAGAGTTAAGTTACATAAGCCTTCAGTCAAAGCAGGGGTGACACGCGATGAGAGCTAAAGTTTTAGATTTAAGCGGGGAAGTTGCAAAAGAGATAGAACTTCCTCCCACCTTTGATGAGTCATATCGTCCTGATATAATTAAAAAGGCGGTGCTCGCATCTCAAGCGAACAGGAGACAGTCCTATGGACCAAATTCAAATTCCGGAATTAAAACTTCCGCTGAGTCGTGGGGATCTGGAAGAGGCGTTGCTCAAGTTCCACGGTTGAAGAACTCAAGCAGAGTTGCGAGGGTTCCACAAGCCGTTGGTGGGAGAAAAGCTCACCCGCCGAAGCCTGAAAAAGTCTTTTCAGAGAAAATAAACGGAAAAGAGAAAAGGAAAGCAATAAGGTCGGCAATTGCTGCAACGAGTGTGTTGGGCCTAGTAAAAGCTCGTGGGCATAGATACGAAGGAAATCTTCCTTTAATAGTCGTCGATGCTTTTCAGGAGCTCTCTAAAACTAAGGAACTAACTGGGGTGTTGAAACAACTTCAAGTTTGGGAAGATATAATCAAGGCGAAGGCTGGCCGGAAGATAAGGGCTGGTAAGGGAAAGAGGCGAGGAAGACGCTATAAAAATAAGAAGAGCATCCTCATTGTGAGCACAAAGCCGTTAGTAGCGGCTAGAAATTTGCCGGGAGTTGACATTACGACGGTAAACAATCTCAATGTTGAGCTGCTTGCTCCAGGAGTTCATGGTGGGCGTTTAACCATTTGGACAGAATCCGCTGTAAACGCTTTAGTGGGGTTTTAGACTATGCTGAAATATGCTTACATAACTGAAAAGGCAACGGTACAAATTGACAAGGACAATAAACTTCATTTCATTGTGGATATTGACGATTCGAAAGACAGTATAAGAAAAGCTGTGGAAGAGATTTACGACGTTGCGGTAATAGACATCAAGACCCTGATTACGCCAAAAGGCTTGAAAAAAGCCATTGTGACGCTCTCTGGTGAGAATTCCGCCGAAGAAATAGCTTCAAAGCTTGGCATCTTCTAAGGTGACACAAATGGGTAAGAGAATAATATCTCAAAATAGAGGAAGGGGTACTCCAACATATCGAGCTCCATCTCATCGCTATAAAGCTGATATAAAGCATATAAAAACCGACAAAGACGATACGATTACAGCAACAGTTATCGCCATAATGCATGATCCTGCGCGTAGTGCCCCCATCGCAAGGGTCGAACTCGAGGACGGAAGCGAGAGACTTATACTCGTACCTGAACTACTATCCGTGGGGGACGAGGTAACTTGCGGGATATCTGCGGAGATAAAGGCTGGAAATACGTTGCCGCTTGCTGAAATTCCTGAAGGCATTCCAATCTACAATATTGAATCACAGCCTGGAGATGGAGGGTCATTTGCGCGTGCATCTGGTGTATATGGAATGCTCATCGCCCATGATGTAAACAAAACCGTTGTACAGCTTCCGAGTGGTGAAATGAAATGGCTCCATCCGCACTGTCGAGCCACAATTGGAATGGTAGCAGGGGGAGGGCGGGTCGATAAGCCATTTGTAAAGGCAGGGAAGAAGTACTTAAAGATGCAGTCTAGAGCAGGAAAATTTCCGAGGGTAAGAGGAGTTGCGATGAATGCCGTCGATCATCCGTTTGGCGGGGGTGGTTGGCAACACCCTGGTAGACCCAAGACAGTAAGCAGGAATGCACCACCCGGAAGAAAAGTAGGCAGCATCGCTGCACGACGAACTGGTAAGCGTTCGTAAATTATTTGGAGTGAGATCTATGGTGAAGAGAAAGAAAGCTGAAGCACCACGACGCAAAGAAGAGTTCACATACAGGGGCTATACCGTTGACAAATTGCGCGGAATGGAATTGGGGGAGATAGTTACTCTCCTCCCTGCTCGTCAACGTAGAGCTTTTAAAAGAGGTTTAACTGAGGATAAAAAGCAACTTTTACAACAGATGAAAGAAGGCAAACAAGTCCGTACTCACTTAAGAGATTTGATAATTCTTCCTGAAATGGTCGGCAATTCGATCGCAGTACACGATGGTAAAACCTTTAATCAATTTGAAGTAATGCCCGAAATGATTGGACATTATCTTGGAGAGTATGCTTTGACAAGGAAGCGCGTTACTCATGGTGGCCCAGGCGTCGGTGCTACAAGGTCAAGCAAGTACGTTCCGTTGAAGTGATTCATATGGCAGTTACCGACTACTCAAGAGAATTCGATAAAGAGACAACCGCCCGCGCCCAAGGTCACGAGCTTCACGTATCACCAAAGCATTGTGTGGAGCTGTGTAGAGAATTGAGAGGAATGGATCTTGCGGTGGCGAAATCTTATCTTCGTGATGTTATCAAGATGAAGAAGGCGGTACAATTCAAACGTCATAACAGTAATATAGGACATAGAAGAGGCCTCGTAGGTTGGGATGCTGGTCGGTATCCGCAAAAAGCTGCGTCAGAGATATTAAAAGTAATTAAAGATGCTGAAGCGAATGCTGAATACAAGGGGCTTGATATTGAAAAGATGACGATCATCCATAGCTTGATGCGACAGGGCAGGGTTATTCAGGGGCGTATGCCTCGCGCTATGGGGCGCGCAACACCAAAAGACACAGACACGGCTACAATTGAAATAGTACTGCAGGAGATGAAAAATGGCGATTGAAAAAAGATTCGTGAGCGAGGGCATAAAACGATCTCAGATGAACGAGTTTCTCGTCAAAGAGTTCGAGCGCGCGGGGTACGGTGGCATGGAGATCAACCGCACGCCACTTGGAACACAGGTGACGATATTTGCCGAAAAACCGGGGATGATAATAGGAAAGGCTGGCAAGACCATACGAAGGGTCACCAAAGAGCTTGACGCTCGGTTCAAGCTTGATAATCCACAATTGGATGTACAGGAAATTGAAGTTCCTGAACTTAGTGCGCAGATTATGGCAAATAGGCTGGCGAACGCCTTGCAGCGTGGGTGGTACTTTAGGAAGGCTGGTCAATCTGCGCTCCAAAGGATCATGGACGCCGGAGCATTAGGTTGTGAGATTATTCTTGCAGGGAAGCTTACAGGTCCTCGCGCGCGAACTGAAAAGTTCCTTGCAGGGTATATAAAGCATTGTGGGAAACCCGCAGAGGAGTTAGTAGACAAAGGCTACGCTGTGGCAAAAAAGAAGTTAGGTACAATAGGTGTGAAAGTACACATAGTGCCTCCGGGCGTAAAACTTCCTGATGACATACAACTCATTGAAATTCAAGAAGAAGAGGTAGAAGCGCATGGCGATATTGAGGACGCAAGAAATACGGGAGATGAAACCTGAAGAACGAAAGAAACGTGTTAAAGACCTAATAAGCGAGCTGCTCCGTGAGAGAGCAGTAGTTGCAGCGGGGGGCGCGCCTGAAAACCCAGGACGTACGCGTGAGCTAAAACGCGCCATAGCCAGAATAAAGACAATAATAAATGAGGGATAGTAAGGAAATATCCGACAATAGATGAGGACTCTGGCGATGGAAATAAACCCGCAAAACATTGCGAATCACGAGCTAATAGGATTACGCGTTCGTGTGGTGGATAACGCGAATCCGCACACCGTGGGTCTGGCTGGAAAGGTGGTTGACGAAAGCAAAAACACGTTCACGATTGAAGATGATTCCGGTGAAAAAGTGATGCCCAAAGAATATGGGGTCTTTGAGTTCATGCTGCCTGACGGACGGCGTATTATGCTGAATGGCAATTTGCTTGTATCGCGCCCTGAAGACCGTGTCGTGAAGAACTTATTAAAAATGCGAAAAAAGGTGAGATAATGGCAGGAAAGCTAGGACTGAAAGTACCTCTGCCTACACAAGAATGTAGAGATGTATTATGTCCGTTCCACGGTAAATTACCAGTTAGGGGTCAAACTATTGATGGAACAGTAGTAAGCGACAAGATGAGCCGAACAGTAGTGGTGCAGCGAGAGTATTTCAAATACGTACCAAAGTACGAGAGGTACGAAAAACGAAAAACAAAAATTCATGCACATAATCCTGACTGCATTGCAGCTAAAATTGGTGACAAAGTAAAAATAGCGGAGTGTCGTCCATTGTCTAAAACAAAGTCTTTCGTGGTGATCCAGATTCTATGAAGAGCTTAAAGGCGAAAGTTCCAAGATCGCTTGTAACGGGGTCCCAGCTCGATTGCGTTGACAATACAGGCGCGAGGACGTTGCAAGTCATAGCTGTCAGAGGTTATAGGGGGGTGAAGAAGAGACAGCCTAAGGCTGGTATAGGAGAAATAGTTGTTGTTTCAGTCAAGAAGGGCACCCCGGAGATGCGAAGACAGGTGCTTAACGCAGTTATTATTAGGCAAAAACAGGAGTTCAGAAGACAAGATGGGATCAGAGTAGGGTTTGAAGATAACGCTGCAGTCATAACTGACGATAAGGGTGACCCTCGAGGTACCGAGATTAAAGGACCTGTTGCCCGTGAGGTAGCTGAACGCTTCGGAAAAATTGCGTCAGTTGCTCAAATAATAGTTTGAAGGGTGATATAACATGATTAACTCAAAACAGCCTAGGAAACAACGAGGGGCGAGAATCAGAGCTCCACTTCATATAAGGCAAAAATATCTACGTGCACGACTGAACCCATCGCTTGCAAAAAAGTATAATCGCCGCAGTTTCCAGATAAAGAAAGGTGATACGGTGAAGATTCTGCGTGGGGACTTTAAAGGCAATGAGGGAAAGGTAGCAAACGTCGACCTTAAAGCGGAAGCCATACACGTGGATGGTGCAACAGTCCATAAAGCTGATGGCTCGGAGGTGCCTCGTCCAATTCACCCGTCTAACGTCATAATCACAAAGCTCGAACTGAAAGATAAATTGAGAACGCGCAAACTAAAGGAGGCATAAAATGCACCAGAAAAGAATTTCAGCGCCGAAGAGCTGGCCGATTGCTAAGAAGAGCAGCAAATGGGTTGTCGCTCCTTCCGCAGGCGCACATTCAAAGGAGGCTGTGCCACTGATGGTGGTTATTCGCGATATGCTAAGCATTACTGACAACGCGAAGGAAACAAAGCGCGTATTGCACGAAGGTGCGGTCAAAGTAAACGGGCAAGTCGTTAAAGATTATAAGGCGCGCGTAGGACTCTTCGACGTGCTAAGCGTAGCAGGCGTCAATTACAGAATGCTTCCAAACCCGCGCGGCAAGTATGAACTTGCCGAGATTAGTGACGATGATGCGCGGAACAAACTCTCTCGTATAGATGACATAACTGTCGTCAAAGGCGGCAAGTATCAATATAATTTGCACGATGGAACGAATTTGCTTCTAGATGATAAATATAACACCAGGGATTCGCTTGTATTCTCTTTGCCGGATAAAAAAGTATTAATGCGCTATGAGTACAAAGTAGGCAGCCGTGCGATGATAGTTGGGGGAAAACACTCCGGTGAGACGGGCTCGATAATTGAGATAAAAAAAGTCGAGAGCTCACGTCCAAACATTGTAAAGATCGAACAAGACGATCGCCAGTTTGAAACAATAGAAAACTACGTATTCATACTGGGTGGTGAAATGATTTGATGACCAAAAATGCAGAGACTTCTCACGGTAATCCCAACCCGATGAAAGAGCTGCAAATCGACAAAGTTGTTGTACACATGAGCGTTGGTGAAGGCGGTCAACGATTGATAAATGCCGAACAAATTATTAAAACGCTCACCGGGCAACAAACAGTAAGGACAGCAGCAAAAAAGACTCAACCGGTTTTTGGTATAAGGAAAGGGCAAGCAATTGGGTGTAAAACGACGTTGCGAGGGTCCGTTGCTGATAAATTCCTTAAAACCGCACTTGACATTCGCCAATATCATATAAACGATTACCAATTTGATGAAAATGGGAACCTATCGTTTGGGATTGTCGAACATACGGATTTTCCCGGCATGATGTATGATCCTGAAATAGGAATATTTGGCATGGACGTTACGGTAACATTCAAAAAATCAGGGTATCGAATTACAAAAAGGCGCATTACTTCAAGAAGAATCCCAAATAGCCACAAAGTCAAGCGAGCAGAGGCAATTGCTTTTATGAAGGATAAGTGCAACGTGGTGATTGAATAATGGCCGAGAAATTTGGACGCGACAACCACGAATGTAGCCGCTGTGGACGCAAACAAGGGCTTGTACGGAAGTATGGGATATACTTATGCCGACAGTGTTTCCGAGAAAAAGCAAGCGATATGGAATTCGAAAAATATAGCTAAGGAGATTCAACTATGGTCTTATTAGATCCACTTGCAAACGCTCTTTCAACTATAAAAAATGCAGAGAGCACTGGTAAGAGTGAATGCATTATAAAACCGGTTTCAAAATTAATTAGCAGCGTGTTGAGGGTCATGCAACAGGCCAGTTATGTGGGTGACTTTGAATTCATAGAGGATGGTAAAGCTGGTTTGTTCAAAATTGAATTGTTAGGAAATATCAATAAATGCGGGGCGATAAAGCCAAGATTTTCAATTGCAAAGATGGAGTTTGAAAAGTGGGAGCAGAGATACTTGCCGGCACGCGACGTGGGTTTATTGATACTTACGACTTCTCAAGGGATAATGTCTCATGCACAGGCTAAAGGGCGGGGAATTGGCGGAAAGCTTCTTGCATACGTATACTAAGTAAGGGGTTGCAGATGGCTCGAGTTACTGAAACAGAAGTTGAGATACTAGAAGGTACTGATATTGAAGTCCAAAGATCCTTGGTGGTAGTAAATGGTCCTAAGGGCACGCTCAAACGCGATCTTTGGTATCCGGGAATTGCGATTAGCTACGATGATAAAAGTATTTACATACGCACCCAAATTGACAAGAAGGTTCAGGATTCTGTTGTACAGACTTTTGCCTCTCATATCATTAATATGATGACCGGAGTTAAAAGCGGATTTGAGTACCAATTAAAAGTAGTGTATTCGCACTTTCCTATTCAGGTGAAGATTGAGGGCAAAAGGGTGTCGATTGGAAATTTTCTCGGGGAAAGAAAGCCGCGAGTTGCACGAATCTTAGGTGAAACGCAAGTTAAGCTTCATGGCGATGAAATTGTTGTTACTGGTATTAATAAAGAAGACGTGGGTCAGACTGCAGCGAATATCGAGCAAGCAACAAGGATTAAGGGGAGAGATCCACGAGTTTTCCAGGATGGAATTTACATAATAGAAAAGGCAGGATGAGGCGGATAGATGAAATTTCTAAAAAGTATACGTGAGGACCAAATTAAAGCGTTGATACAAGCAGGTTATACGACAGTAGATGACCTCAAGCAAGCTACTAAGGACGAACTGGCCAATGTTAAGGGAATAGATTCAAAGCTTGTGAGGGCAATACTAAAAGATTCTGCCTCATTTAAGCATAAAGAGTTTACTGAATGGGAAAGGCGCCTCCTCGATGCGAGAGAGAGGCACGATAAGCCTTGGTTTAAGCGCCACGACTATGAGAAGAAAAGGAAACTAAGCTCAAGCTGGAGGAGACCGAAAGGACTCTTCAATAAGATGCGGCGAGGTTTTCCAGATAAAGGAGCAGTGGTTCAAGTTGGTTATGGCTCACCAAAGGCTATACGGGGGTATCATCCTTCTGGATTTAAGGAAGTGCTAGTTCACAATCCAAGTGAAATTGAGAGTCTTCTACAAGATCAAGCAGTCCGAGTTGCTGGAACGGTCGGACGAAAAAAGAAGCAACTGATATTAGAAAAAGCTTTTGCAAAAGGATTGAAGGTGCTGAATCCGGGTGTAAACGTCCAGTTTGATGAAGTCGGAAAGAAGGAACAAGAAACGGCGACTAAGGAGGAAGAACAGTAGTGGCTGATCTCACGAATCAAAAGAGGCTTGCTTCCCAAATACTTAGGGTAGGAATAAGCCGCGTTTGGCTTGATCCGGATAAGTTAGAAGATATCGGAAACGTCATTACGCGTGAGGATATTCGCGGACTTGTCGAAGCTGGTACAATTAAACGTATCCAATCAAAGGGTGTTAGCAGAGGTCGGGCAAAAGATCGCGATGCAAAAAGAGAAAAAGGACATCGGAAAGGGCATGGAACTCGCAGAGGTGCTAAAAACGCCAGAACTCCTAAAAAAGCGCTATGGATACGAAGGATACGGGCGCAGAGAAGGAAACTAAAAGCTCTTAGGGATGACAACGTGCTCGACCGGACGTCATATCGTAAGATGTACAGAAAGGCTAAGGGCGGCGTGTATCGGAATATATCTGTGTTAACCGCTGAAGCTCAAGCGCAAGCAGCTTTGAGGGAGGAGAAGTAATGGCAGCAGGGCCCAGATATCAGGTGCCTTTCAGACGTAGAAGAGAAGGCAGGACGAATTATCACAAAAGGCTCGGACTAGTACTATCAAGAAAGCCGCGTATGGTTGTGCGAAAAAGCGGAAAGAACATCACAATACAGCTGGTAACACCAGGCGAGCAAGGGGATTTTAGTCTTATCTCAGCGATTGCACTGGAACTCACGGATTATGGTTATATGGCCTCCGCAGGTAATGTTCCGGCAGCGTATCTCACTGGATTGCTTTTTGGAAAGAGGAGTCTTGCTGCTGGATATCGCGAAGCGGTTCTTGACATTGGTTTGAATGCTAGCTCTAAAGGATCGCGAGTTTACGCAGCTTTAATGGGAGCTTTAGAGGCGGGACTTGAGGTTCCATACAATGAGAAAGCGCTCCCTTCAGAGGATAGAGTCCAAGGAGAGCATATAGCACGATACGGAAGTGAAAACCCCAACAACTTTTTGAAGTACAAAATAGCTCCTGAGGAGATTCCTGCGCATATAGACACGGTTAAACAGAAGATAATGCATACTTAAGAGAAGAGATAACACAAACTAACGGAATGGTTCAAATGGAAGATGGTTGGATACCAATAACGAGGTTGGGACACCTTGTCTCCGAGGGGAAAATAACTACCTTCGACGAAGCTGTAGCAACGAGATTTCCTATAAAAGAAGCCGAGATAATAGATGTGCTCCTGCCAGAACTTACAGATGAAGTCCTCGATATAAATATGGTTCAACGTATGACTGATTCAGGTCGTCGTATTAAGTTTAGAGCAGTGGTAATAGTAGGAAATGGAGATGGATATGTGGGGTTCGCCGAAGGTAAGGACGTTCAAGCAGGACCTGCAATACGAAAGGCAATAGAAATAGCTAAATTGAATCTCGTAAAAGTTAAGCGAGGATGCGGATCGTGGGAATGTGGCTGCGGTGAGGCACACACGGTCCCGTACACGGTCGAAGGAAAAGCAGGTTCCGTCGTTGTCGTACTTAAACCGGCGCCCAGGGGTCTCGGAATAGCATCAGGGGGTACTGCAAAGAAAGTACTCGAGCTTGCTGGAATAAAGGACGTGTGGACGAGAACATCGGGGCAAACACGCACTACAATAAACTTTGCGAAGGCTACTTTCGAGGCTCTGA
>CAZKZX010000023.1:0-14203 GCA_964557335.1 uncultured Methanomicrobia archaeon
GTGATCCGAGAGCCCACGAGTGCTGAGACGTTAACCCTAATTGAGCACAACGGCTATTTTAACCCGCATTTATTGGTGCGCAACAAGTTTAAGCTGAGACTCCGCAACAATTTTTTTAAATCACTCCTCAAGAGGGTGAAAGTATACGAGGTGAATACCATTGAGACGCCGGAAGAGAGCCAACTCCGCATACGAAAGATCATAGGAGTACCCTAAGGTCTTCACGTTAGAAGGCGATCTTGTTGGGTCACGATGGACTTCACGTGGGCAACGCTGCAGAGGTAAGCTAACCGATGTGGATGATGATAGAATGATAAAAGTTAAACGAATTTACGAAAAAGCAGAGGACACTGATGGCTTTAGAGTTCTCGTCGACAGGTTGTGGCCGAGAGGCGTGAAGAAAGAGGAAGCTAAACTTGACGAGTGGTTGAAGGACATAGCGCCAAGTGATGAGTTACGAAAGTGGTTCAGCCACGACCCCACCAAATGGGAGGAGTTCAAAAAACGGTACAGAGCGGAGCTATCTCCAAAGGGGGGGCTGCTGGACAATCTTATAGAGGACGCACAAGAAAAGGATATAACCCTCCTCTACGCCTCCAGGGAAACTGAACATAACAATGTCATTGTGCTAAGGGACATCTTAGAAGAGAGAATGTCACGATTGAAAAAATAGATAATATTTTTTCAGTTCTTTTAAGGAGCGAAAATAAGATAACCCAGTCAACTATAAGGTGAATGTTACACGTTTACCGGGCATCACGCTCACAACAGGAAATAAAAAATAATCTTCAGTTAAAATAGGAGCAGAAGGAGAGTACTTTGATTGAGGCGTCACAGCAACAAGAAGCACGCGGACTGACAGGTGCTGAAGCGGACAAGCGGCTCAGAGAATTTGGGCCGAATCAAATCTTCAAACCCCACACCGTCAGGTTCCTCGATATCGTCAGAGAAGAGATCACGGAACCGATGATTTTGCTCTTATTTGCGGTGGGCTTTTTCTATGCTATTGGCAGAGAGATCGGAGATGCCATCGCCATTTTCAGCATTATCGCTGCGTTAATCTTTGCTGAGGTCTGGAATGAATATCGGGCCAAAAAGACGATATCATCTCTTTCGAAATTGGCTGCCCCTACGGCAAAGGTGATGCGAGAGGGTGTCAGCATTGACATCGAAACTGAACAGGTGGTTCCGGGCGACCTCTTACTCCTAACATCAGGCACGAGAGTTGCTGCTGATGGGAAAGTCCTCTTGTCGTTGAGCCTCCAAGTTGATGAATCTGCTTTGACCGGAGAGTCATTCCCCCAGGAAAAAAAGCTCGAGGATGAGATTTGCGCAGGGACGCTGGTCGTATCAGGCGAGGGTGAGGCTGAAGTTACTGTCACAGGAGAAGCTACCAAAGTAGGTGCCATTGCTGCACGTGCGCAAGCGATCAAAGAGCCAAAAACCCCGCTGCAGCTCGCAATGAAATCTCTGGCAAAGAGCCTAGTGTGGGTTTCCATCTTTTTCAGCGTTGCAATCCCATTTGTGGGGTTCTTACAGGGGCAGAACCTCTACCAGATGTTCTTGACGGGGCTTGCCCTCGCGTTCGCCACTATACCCGAAGAGCTGCCCATCATCATTACCATGGTGCTGGGCTTAGGGGCGTACCAGCTTTCACGACACCATTTCTTGGTGAAGAAAATTAAAGCGGCTGAAGTGTTGGGGGACGCAACAGTAATTCTCACGGACAAAACAGGAACAATTACTGAAAATAAAATGCAAGTCGTCTCTGTGTTTCCTAGTGATCAAGAAGTATCCGTCCTCGACGCGGCGATGGGAGCCCTCACGGAGCTCTCTTCGTCACCTACTGACACGACGCTCATGGAACGAGCTGACGAGCTCCACCTTAAGCTAAATACTGGCGCTATCGTTCGGGAGCGTAGTTTTGACAGCGAGCGGAAGACGAGATCCATTATCCGAGCGGTAAACGGCAACGTGGTATTGTTTATGAGTGGCGCACCCGAAGAACTCGTACCTCTTTGCGAACAAGTCGATACCCCGGCCGTTAAAGAAGTACTTGAACGTGAGACTGTCAAAGGGAGACGAGTTATCGCTGTTGCCAGCAAATTCATCCCATTGGCGGACGAAGATTTGCCATTTTCTGCATTGGAACACGGCTTGTCCTTTAGAGGTTTGATTTTCCTTGAAGATCCGCCACGTATTGATGTAAAAGAGACGATAGAGAGTGCGCACCACGCAGGGATACGCACCATTATGGTCACCGGAGATCATCCGCAAACGTCAAGCTTTGTTGCCCGAAGTGTCGGCATTGCGTCTGAAAAAGTGGTGACTGGCGATGAGATGGATGCCTTATCCGAGGGAGATCTACAGAATACGGTGAGAGATGTCTCTGTGTTTGCGAGAACCACGCCGGAGGATAAATATCGCCTCGTCAACGCCCTTCACAAGAACGGGGAGATAGTGGCGGTTACGGGAGACGGGGTGAATGACACTCTCGCCCTCAAAGCAGCAGATATTGGTATTGCGATGGGCATTAAGGGGACAGATGCCGCAAAAGAAGCAGCAGATATCGTACTGGCTGACGACAGCTTCGTCTCCCTCGGACATGGGATCTTCGAAGGAAGAAAATTCTTCGACAATTTGAGAAAGGGAGTGAAATTCTACCTTTCTGTAAAAGCCGCGCTGATCGCAATTTTCCTTTTGCCGATACTCGTGGGAGTTACTTTGCCCTTTGCGCCGATTCAAATTATTGTCCTTGAGCTGTTTATGGATCTCGGGGCTTCGGCAGCGTTTGTTGCGGAACCCGCGGAAAAGACTATTTACACGAGGTCGCCGCGAGATCCCAAGAAAAAGTTCCTCGACACTCCAATGCTTCGTGGGATTGCCGCCTCAGCGCTCAGCCTCTTTGCCGCGGTCACGCTCTCCTACTTTTACGCCCTCTGGCAGAAGTTACCCCTTGATACAGCACAGACTTTTGCCTTTGCCTCCTGGATAATCACGCTTATGTTTCTTGCCTACGTCTCTCGTTCAGAAACCGATACGCTCGTCAGTTTGGGGGTCTTTACCAACAGAGCAATGGATTTGTGGGCAGTCATTGCATTCGCATTCATGTTCATTGCCATCTGGACTCCTGCCATTAGCGTGTATTTGAGTCTTTCTGCCATCACACTTAGCCAGTTGGGAATAATCCTCGTAATCTCTTTTGTGGCCACTTCCTGGCAAGAAGTAAGAAAAGCGCTAGTACTCAGGAAAAATTCAAAAAACTCGGTCATCCCTCCCTCGTAAAGGAGTAACTTTCTTGTAAGTTAATTCACTACCTGAATAAATAAACTAGGAGGTTTAAGAAAATATATCACGATAACAGCTCTATTCCTCGAGAGAATAACGCTCCAGCGAAGTCTATGACAAAGAGGACTTACCTTATCGGCATCATCGTAGTGGGTGCTCTCCTCGTCCAGAGGACGTTTAAGAGAGAGAATTTGCCGACACTGTGAGTAGCGCCCGAGTGCTTCGCCTTTTTTGACCGATAAGCGTAACTCTTCTACAGCCACAAGACTGTCGAATGTTTTCGTAAGATCTGTAGTTTCAATTATGTCTACCATCAATCTATCCGTTCTACGAACTCAATTAAAGGGCGTACACAATTTCTGGAGAGCCCTGAAGTAACACCCAAAGGAGTACATTTAGCTTCCCCATGCACGCTTGGACGAGTCAGAGTCGCACTTCCTGATCGTCAATACTAGTTTTTTTTATATCTCCTTTTGTACATTTGCCGAAACACGTGGCGTGAAGCTAAGCGACTATATTAAATTTTCTATAATCAAACGTCTAAACCTACCGGTCCTATGCCGAGAGCGTTAAAAACAATTACAACCGTTAACACTGGCTGGAGCGTGGAGGTCTACAGAGGTCACCACATCCTCAAATTATTGCCCCGATACGACCACTTTGTTGTTATGGCAAAAGCTGTGGTGTGGTTTCGGTAATGGAGGACGTGTTCTATCGCGAGACGTAACTGCGCATCATTTGCAAGAGTCATTTCGCGTCCAGATGACCAAGCTCCTCATCAACTGACAATTTGGCAGAAATAATCATTGAAGTTGAGTTACAATTATAGCTGTCTTCAAAGTATCATCCCATAAAAGATGTTGGCTGTATGCATGGTGTTGGCATTAAAATAGATGTAATGAGAGTGGACTTACAGACAGTTTAAAATATAACACCAATTAACATTGGGTAAGAATGGTGTTTGAACAGAACCACACCCTTGAGTCACAAAACTGGCAGCAAATTACCTCTAATGACGCGTTTAATCTATTGCGTTCGGATGCGCAAGGACTTACAAATGACGAGGCCCAGAAGAGGCTGCACATTTTTGGGCAAAACACATTGCCTGAAGTAAAGAGACCGTCGAAACTGATAATTTTTGCGCGGCAATTCAAAAGTCCCTTGATCTACATTCTCATCATAGCGAGCGTCATAAGTTTTCTCGCGGAATCTGTCATTGACGCTGGAGTCATACTATTAATTGTCGTCGCTAACGCCGTGATTGGCTATGTACAGGAAAACAAGGCAGAAAATGTCCTCGAGAGCCTAAAAGAGCTTACTGCTCCGAAGAGTAAGGTGCGGAGAGAGGGCGCAGTAGAAGTCATCGACGCCCGCGACATTGTCCCGGGCGACTTACTATTAGTTGAAGCAGGAGACAGAGTTCCTGCTGATGCCCGGCTTTTTGTTGTCCGGAACTTGAAGGCTGATGAATCTATGCTCACGGGTGAGTCCGTCACTGTAGCTAAGCTCGTAGTACCCTATACGTCAAATATGGTGTATGCGGGCACCATCATTACGGAAGGCCGAGGAGAAGCGCTTGTAGTGAAAACAGGGCAGAAGACTGAATTCGGACAGATTGCGACATCAGTGCAGACTAGCACGCGGGAAGAGACCCCACTGCAAAAGGATCTCGCGAGACTCGGGAGATGGATCGGAGCACTTGTCCTTGTCATAAGTGCAGTAATATTTGCCACAGGTATCGTCAGGGGTCTGTCACTCTTTGATATGTTTTTCATTGCGATCAGCCAAGCAGTTTCTGCTATACCTGAGGGGCTTCCAGCAGTCGCCACGGTTGTGATGACCGTAGGCGTACGAAAAATGGCTGGTGCACACGCAATAATACGACGACTGTCAGCAGTTGAAACGCTCGGTGCGACCAACATCATACTCTCGGATAAGACCGGGACGCTGACGCTTAACGAGATGAGCGTAGAGAAGCTGTGGGTGGGCTTTTTTGTATCGGTAACGGGAGCTGGCTATACGCCAGTAGGGACTTTGATACGAGATGAAGATGGGGGCGATGCACGTAGAGATCCCAACGTCACACGCTTACTCACTACACTCGTGTACTCGAGTGACGCGCACCTTCGTGATCACGGCATCGTAGGGGATCCCACTGAGGGCGCTTTAATCGTCGCTGCCAAAAAGGCCGGCATAGACAAAGAAGCGTTAGAGAGCGCGCATCCAAGGCGTGACGAGCTTCCTTTTGATCCTTCAAAGCTATACATGGCTACGCTTAACGATAGAGTGTACGTCAAAGGTGCGCCTGAAGTAATCCTCTCAAGATCGGATACTGCTGTCATTAATGGTGAGAGCCTAACGCTGAACGAGGACATCGTAGAAGAGATCCTTAGGGCAAATCGGAAGATGGCAGCAGATGGGCTTCGCGTCCTTGCAGCAGGAACGAAGGAACCACAAGCTGTTATGGTGCACCCGGATTCTGACCTCACTCCTAACCACAAGTCATCGAAACTAGATGACAGCTATATCAGTGAGGGGCTGACCTTTGTGGGTCTTGTCGGGATGAAAGATCCGCCAAGGCCAGAGGTAAAAGATGCCCTTGCTACCAGTAGGGGGGCAGGTATTAGGACGGTCATGGTGACGGGAGATAACCCCCACACAGCGAAGGCGATAGCAGTGCAACTCGGGATTACCGATACGCGTGGAGAAGTCCTGACAAGTGATGAACTAAGTTCCCTCACTGATGCAGATCTTAGCAAGGTGATTAAAACGGTATCAGTGTTCGCCCGAATTCGACCGCTTGATAAGAGACGTCTTGTCCAAGCATTTAGGCGGGAGGGAAACATCGTAGCGGTAACTGGCGATGGAGTTAATGATGCTCCAGCGCTCATCAACGCTGACATCGGAGTTGCCATGGGGAAGGTGGGAACTGAAGTCGCTAAGGAGTCGGCAGACATGGTGCTCACCGATGACAACTACGCCACCATTGTGACGGCTATACGAGAAGGCAAGAGGATTTATGCTAATCTAAGAAAGGTCCTCCTCTACCTCCTTTCAACGAACATCGCTGAATTAATTTTCATTTTTTCCGCAATTAACATTGGCCTACCACTCCCGCTACTCCCTGTTCAGATACTATGGGTGAACCTGGTTACTGATGGCATCTGTGTCATTCCCTTAGGGTTGGAACCTGAAAAATATGACGTCATGGCCACGCCGCCAAGAAGGGCAGGAGAGAACATCATATCACGGCTCATGCAACAGCGGATAGCATTCATGTCGATCGTTATCGCTGCGGGAACCCTACTTCTCTATTACGAAAGGCTTCACGCAAATGCACCTATTGAAGAGGCAAGAACCATGGCATTTCTCACCATCGCTATATTCCAGTTAGTTAATGCCTTTAATTGCAAATCCACAACGTCAATTTTGAATAGAAGTTTTTTCTCAAATCGATATCTGATAGGATCCATCGCGCTCGCACTATTTCTGCAGCTCGCGACCGTGTACGTACCCTTCATGCAAGTGGCGTTCAGGACTGTTTCTATTGAACCTTTAAATCTCACATACGTGTTCACAGTCTGTTTTTCGGTTCTCATACTTGAAGAGATACGAAAACGAGTGTTTCGCCAAAAATAACAGCTGTTAGATTCGATCAGATTTCAAATCAGTTTTTGCATAAACGTTGTAAGCTGCGATGATCACTCCGACCGCAACTGGAGCGAGAAAGAAGCCCGCAATCCCACCGACAATCCCCCCTCCAAGAAATGACAACAGGATCAAAAGCGGATGGACGCTTGACACCTTCCCTATGAGATACGGTCGCAGAATTAGTTCTGGGACTATATATAAAACAATTGTCCCCAATATTAAAAACTGAGCTCCTAATATCGGATTTCCAGTGTAGATCACGTAAAGTGTCACGGGCAACAGGACCATCCACTCTGCAACAATCGGGATGAGGGCTGCTAAAAACATCAGAGCCGCTAGAACTGCAATTAAGGGGATCCCAAAGGCGTAAAGAAATGGGATTGTGATGATACTTATTAAAATCGCTGCCAAAAAATTTCCTACGTATATCCCTGAAATCGTCCTGTCAGCTGCATCGACAAGTGGGCCGATGCGACCATTTTCAGGACTTATCGAAAACACTGCATCAACGAGTCTTTTTCCATCTGCAAGCAGGTAGTAGCAGATAATGATGGAAAGCAGCAAATTGAGGATCAGGATTCCGATATTCACTGTATTGCTGTAGTTTAGAAAGGTTTCGATAGGCCTTGTTGCTATAGTTTGTTGAATGAGGTTTACGGCACCGTTCACGAAATCCTGTGACGCGCCGAAGCTTGTTAAGGCATCTTTTAAGGTTGCGACTATGATGTCTTGATTTTGCAGTACCCAAGAGAGTTGCTGCGCAGCTTCAACTACTCCGATGGTAAAGATGAGCGCAATTGGCACGATAAGCATTCCGGTACCGAGGAGTGAAGATACCCTGTTGCCGAGTCCAAAATGTGAATTCAGTCGCTTTTTAATGGGACGTGCTACGTAGGCAAACACGAGCCCCAGGGCAATACCATCCAGTAGCGGTGTAATCGCGTATGCAATGAAAATCAACAGGGCGATTAAAAAGACAGGAATGAGAATTCTTTGCCAGTCAGTATAGTCGAACCCCTTGATCATTACAATACTACCACATACATATTTGTGAACTATAACTATTAGTGACGAGGGGGAAGATATGCCTGTCCCATTATGTCAACTTAGTTATTATCATTTTTGTTACCATAAATTCTGTGGAAGGCTCTTGATGTATGTTTGCCAGGTAAAGTAGCGAGCTGTACTTCAGTAATAGACGCTCAAACCCAACGATCGTACACTCTCGTTTTGTAACTATAAACGTGATCCCACATGCAGTGGCAATAGATAGTACGACTTAGGACGTTAATTTTCGGAGGTCGCATTTTTACCTCATAGACCACCGTATCACGATAAGCCTGACTCAAATACACACTCTTAGACAAAATGGAATTTCCAGTCAATCACTATATCTCTCTTCCAGCCATGGGTCGCCGCGATTATGATATCCATTGGATTCCCAGAATCCTCGTTTATCTTTTTCCATAAATTCTACACCTACAACCCACTTGGCGCTTTTCCAAAAATAAAGCCTCGGCACGACGAGCCGTACAGGATAGCCGTGCTCTGGCGTTAATACTGCATCATTGTGGTTAACAGCAAACAAAACATCCGATTCGAAAAAATCGTCTAGAGAGAGATTGGTCGTAAAGCCTCCGACTGCATGAACTAGCGCGAATTTCGCCTCCGGGAGTATGACGACAAGGTCTTTTATCACGTTCGTACTTACTCCTTCCCAGAGATTATCGAGTTTCGACCATCCCGTGACGCAATGAACGTCCGAGTAGACCTTTACGCGCGGAAGCGAAAGAAATTCTTGATAGGTGAGTGTTCGCTCCTTTTCGACCAAACCTGAAATCTCAAAGGTCCATTTAGAGGTATCAATGCGAGGTACCCCTCCATAATGTAGAACTGGCCAGTCCTTTGTTATTCTCTGTCCAGGAGGGGTCCGTTCTTTCCGTTCCGTGTCTGAACTTACAATTACCTTCTCGCCCTTCATACGTTGCTCCTTCGATGTTTTCACTCTTAATGGAGAGTTCAGCGGTAAAGGGACCTCTGGTCCACGTGGGACTAAATGAGGAGATCTTTCACGGTATGTTTTAGGCTAATGATTGCCTTTAGAGAGCCTCAGCTCTCATTTTCTTTTAATGCTCTCCAACGCCTTATCTGCTGCATATCGCACATCCGGATCTTTGTCCTTTAATACCACAGTGAGGGAATCTACTGCCCGCGGGTCCTTTATTGCTCCAAGGGCCTTTGCTGCCCTGATTCGAATGTCAGGATCCTCGTCCTTCAACGCCTCAATGAGGGATTCGACTGCTGGCTCTCCTATCTTTCCAAGAGCTTCTGCTGCTCTCCATCTAACGCCCTTACTTTCATCCTTCAAACGTTGAATGAGCTGTTGTACCTCATTGATAGTGCACGCGTCTCCAAGACCGCATATCTCTCCGAGGGACTTTGCTGCTTTCTCTCGAACGGCTTTGTTTTCATCTTTCAGATCTTCAATGAGAGGTTCTAGTGCACGCATATCCCCTATTTCTCCAAGGGACTCTGCCGAGCACAATCGAACGTACCACTCCTTGTCCAACAAAGCGTTAATTAGTGGTTCTACCGCCCTTGCGTCCCCTATTTCTCCCAGCGCTTCTGCTGCTCTCTCGCGGACGTCCCGGTTCGCATACGTTAAAGCCTGGATGAGGGCCTCTACCGCTCGTGGGTCTCTTATCTCCCCAAGAGAGATCGCTGCTCTCGTTCTAGCGTCTGGATCGCCTTGTCTTAAATCCTGAATGAGGGAATCTATTTCACTCTCATCTTTTACCTCTTTGGAATACACCTTTCACACCTCTCGATGTCGTATGCACTACGTTTCCTGAATATATGATATTGCAGAACTTAATGTAGTACATTTCAAATTTTTTTACTCGATCAAAATCCAACGAAATATGACCTTAACTACTTTTGATGCTTATATGTTTATAAATTTCCATCATGTTTAGGTGCTTACACTTAAATCCCACAACGTATAAATTTACACTACTCGATAGATGACAATATCTCTGTCATGCAAGTCCGCCCCCTGCTGTTATACAGAGCCGATGATCTATAGCAAAAATGAGATCCGTGTGTCTGAACTGCTCCACATACGGCCCAAGCCCAAAATCATATAACTGGCTATGAACTTCCCAAAGGCAGGGCGAGAATGACAATATAAAAAGTCAAATATTAGTTTTAGGAGAGCGCGCCCTCCCCTTACTCTTCTCAGTTTCCCTTTACTCCTACAATCTTTCACAGCACGCAACTGCGTACATCAAACCATGCGACGGTATCGAGCGTAATAAATGACTTCAGGTATCCCCCAGGTAATCGTCTGCGGTCAGGATTGCAACTTCGTCTATCATTTTTAAGATTTGTTCGATCTTATTCCGTTTTTCAAGTGCTCCAGCTCTGAGCACTCGCCGACCATGGTCAGTGATCGCGTAGATGATTTTTTCACGTCCTCCTGTCGGTTCACTCGCAATCACATCGCCCTTCTCCTTGAGCTCATGGAGGTTGGGGTAAACGTTACCGAACGTTGCCTTAAAGTATCCGTAGCTCCTCTCCTTAATGAGCTGGGCGATTTCGTACCCGCTTAGAGGCCCCTCGGTCAAGAGTAAGTACAACACAAAAAAAGAGTACATCCTGAGCTTAGGTGGAATGCGCTTCAATTCAGAGTTTTGAGTCATTTGATATATATATAGCGGCATCTTTATATATATCAATTACTGTTACAAATTATTGTGATATAAAATAGATTGTTATATTACGTTAGCTATGTCATCGGTTGGTATGTAATTGAACATGCATAGCACCTCTTATATAAGCCCCCAATCTACAGACTGATGGCATTGATCATCTAGGTGAATCACGGGCATGAACAATAATTTGACCAAAATAACACAAAACGGCACTAGCTTCATTCTCATAATCCTAGGCTTCATGGCAGTCATGGTGATGTTCACGGAGTCGATGCTCATCCCCGCTCTGCCAACGTTGCAATCGGAATTTAACACCACTGAAACGTGGGCTTCGTGGATACTCACGATCTACTTAGTCGTGGGCACTATTGCAACTCCCATATTCGGGAAGCTCGGCGACACGTATGGGAAAAAGAAGCTGCTCGTTATCTGTATGACCTTGTACACATTTGGTGTCACCGCCAATGGCTTTGCATGGAATTTACAGTCGTTGTTGGGTTTTCGAGCACTACAGGGACTGGGAATGGCGATGTTCCCGCTCGCATTCGCTATTATCAGAGACGAATTTCCCCCGGAGAGGGTTGCTATGTCAACGGGCATCGTAAGCGCTATGTTCGGCGTAGGCACAGCAGTCGGATTGGTGCTCGGGGCCTGGATTACTGACAACTTTGGCTGGAGAATGACCTATCACTCAATAATCCCTGTTGCCGTGGGGGTCACCCTGTTGGCGGCGTATAAGCTCAAAGAATCTCCGATCCTCACGCCGTCAAAGGTGGACGTCGCGGGAGCGACGGCATTCTCAGTTGCGATCTTGTCCTTCCTTGTGGCGATGACCGAAGGAGAGCGATGGGGTTGGATGTCTCAAAATACGCTTGGCCTGCTAGGGGTAGCGCTCATCTTCATCGTGCTCTTTATCGCCATAGAGATGCGAGTGAAGGATCCAATGATAAACCTCGCCGTATTGAGCAGGAGGAACGTCTTCTTTACCAACATGACAGCGTTTGTCGTCGGGTTAACGATGTTCATGATGTTCCAAGCCATCACGTACCTCGTGAGGAGTCCCGCCCCCATAGGGTTTAGTGCCGGCATCTTGGATGCGGGACTCTTACAAGTGCCGGGTTCGATAGTGCTCCTCGTAGTGGGTCCGATAGCTGGGATGCTCGTGAACAAACGGGGCGCGAAGCTACCGCTCGTATGTGGCGCTGTAGTGCTGGCGGTGAGTTTTTCCTACTTCTACGCATTTAACTCGACTAAGCCCGAAATTGTTTTCGGGCTGATCGTAATGGCAGTGGGCATGGGGCTTATGATGGTCTCGATGATCAATATCATTATCCAATCAGTGTCGCAGGCACAGACAGGCATCGCGACTGCTATGAATACCATCTTTCGAACGATTGGTGGTGTAATCGGGCCCACCATAGCAGGTGTCTATCTTGCACGATACAAATCGCCCATCATGATTCCGACGCCGCGCGGCGTCATTGCAGGCCCGCTCCTTCCCAATCACACCGCGTTCGATTACATCTTCCTCACGGCGTTAGGTATTTCGCTCGTGGGGGTAGTGTTGACACTGTTCATCAAACGGACCGGCCCTGAAGTGATGAAGCCAGACACGCAGCTCCCGGATCAGCAACTGGGCGATGAGACAGCACAAACCGGACTCTAGACCGCTCCGCTGCAACAGATATAAAGAGTTCGCCTTCCGCGCCGGAGGGAATGGAGGAGGACTGGCCGCTGTCTCTTCCACCGGCAGAGCTTTATAGCTACTGGATCGAATTCACAAAGTGTATTGATGATGTGCAGAAATTCAGTCCGTAAAGCAGAAGGAGGCGATGTCGCCCCAGCGTAATAAGATTGAGGAGGCACCATGGAGTATAAACACATCTTAATTGGAACTGACGGCTCAGAGCTCATGGAAACAGTCTACGAGCACTGTGCCTATCTTGCACGACTCACAAATGCAACCGTACACATCGCCTACGTCCTCGACATTGCGGGGTTTGCCTCAATCCCCATCGATTCAACGTGGGAAAACATGTATGACGTGCTATTAGACGAAGGAAAGGCAATTACTGAGAACGCCAAAAAGGCAGTCATCTCACATGGCATCGGTAAAGCGGCCATTATGACTGCCGTGCTTCAGGGTCATCCTTCAGATGAATTGAATACGTACGTGGAAAACAACGCAATTGATCTGATAGTAATCGGAACGCATGGACGGAGAGGATTGGACCGGCTGCTTATCGGGAGTGTCGCTGATAAGGTAATCCGCGGGGCGAAGGTACCCGTGTTGGTGGTGAGGAGTACAGCAAATATATAATCAGCTTAATAGCGGTGATTCGTCTTGTGGTACCCGTACTCTACGCGCAGAGTGTTGAGTATCGTACACGGCGCGATACGTTGAGAATCAACGCATGGTTAACCAAAATTCTATCTTCCAAGCGACCGTGCATGCATATGTATAAGATATACATATGTTGACAATGTCCTCGCTCCTCCATGGGATTGAGTTGACATATGGATTATGGTGAACTGCACTTAAAATGACCAAATCAAAGCAATCTCGGAAGAATACTTATGAAAGCAATAATATGCACAAAATACGGATCGCCGGAGGTTCTTCAGCTTAATGAGGTAGCAAAACCTACGCCCAAGGATAATGAAATACTGGTAAAAGTACATGCGACAACAGTAACGTCAGGGGATTGTAGAATACGGAGTTTCACGGTTCCTCCCATTTTCTGGCTCCCCGGTCGAATAGCATTGGGTTTCAGAAGACCCAAAAAACAAATATTGGGGAGTGAGTTTGCCGGGGAAATTGAAGCCGTAGGCAAAGATGTAAAGCGATTCAAAGAAGGTGACCAGGTTTTTGCATTTACTCATCCCAGCTTTGGCACTTATGCCGAGTATCGTTGTATGCCTGAAGATGGGATAGTGGCAATAAAACCGGCCAACATGACCTATGAGGAAGCCGCCGCCATTTCTTTTGGGGGAATGACAGCATTGCGATTCCTTAGAAAAGGAAATATCCAGAGCGGACAAAAAGTGCTGATCTATGGTGCTTCTGGAGCAGTAGGTACTTATGCGGTACAGCTTGCCAAGTACTTTGGGGCAGAAGTTACCGGGGTATGCGGTACCACGAATTTAGATATGGTGAAATCTCTGGGAGCCGATAAGGTCGTTGATTACACGAAAGAGGATTTTACCAAGAACAGTGAGACCTATGACATTATTTTCGACACGGTGGGCAAGACGACGTTTTCACGCTGCAAAAACTCGCTAAAGGAAAAAGGATTCTATCTTCAAACTGTCATGATGTTGTCAGATCTTAAAGGGCTATGGTATTCAATGACAACAGGCAAGAAAGTAGTAGGTGGGATAGCAAGCAAAGGTATACCACTACCCAAACAGACTGAAGCTTTAATTTTCCTTAAAGAGCTCGTTGAAGCGGGAAAGATAAAGCCAGTCATTGACAGACGCTATCCGTTGGAACAGATTGCCGAGGCTCACCGGTATGTCGAAAAAGGACACAAAAAGGGAAACGTAGTCAT
>CAZKZX010000024.1:0-10260 GCA_964557335.1 uncultured Methanomicrobia archaeon
TAACCAAATCGATTAACGTTGTTTTAAGTGTTAAAACATCGATATATTTATAATTAATTAGTCTAGCATGAAAAAAGACTCCGTACAGCGGTAGTAGTGTAGCGGAATCACAAAGGCTTCCCAAGCCTTTAACCCGGGTTCGAATCCCGGCTACCGCACAACCTTTTTGAGGAATATATGGAAATAATTTGAGCGATACATTTTTGCTCCTATTTTTATAAAAAGAGTCGATCTTTTAATGAAAACGCTTTACATATAGCCAAAAGTAGTATCACTAGTTCAAAAAAGACGGAGCACTATCGACTTGCTTTACGTGAGTTATTGAGTTTATATCTTTCTTTATAAGACTTAAAAAAAATATTAAAATATTAATTTTTTCGTCTAAAATGAAGTTGCTGAACCTACCTGAATAAAGAGATAAATATGATAGTTGCAGCACTTTAGCCTTTTTAGCTAAACTATTACTTTTTTAAATTATTTTGTAGACCAATAGAACTCTGATCCATCACAATAGCACAATTAGGTGTAGCAGGCAATTTCAATGCTTATGGCCAAATACAATGAAGCTCAAATATCTGCGGTGTTCTTACGACAGAGGAAGTATGGAAGAGGCGGGGCTTAAAAGAATAGAGATTATCGTATTCTTTTTCTTCTATTTTTAATATGAGACCACAAACTGAAAATTGATTAAAGAGACAGGCTTTTACTAAGACATCTTTTTAAAGATGCCAGACGGCTTCAGCTAGATCAATAAGGCTAGAATTTAACGAAAAAGCACTACAAAGATGGTATGTACAAGCAAGCACCTTTCGTTATTTCTTAAAGAGCAGGTTGAATTCGATGGCTGATCCGTAACGGGACATAAAATAACCACCGTCATATGATGTATATAATAACGACTTTTGTGGTTAGCAGTACTGATTAAAGAGTTGTTAGTCAACAATGAAATTCAACATGCTGACGATTGCTTAAATTATCGTTTATTAATCTTCTCTGCTGCTAGCTTTATATCCTCGGCTTTAACGGTTTTTCTATCTGACGCTTTAGCAAGGTTTACTGCTTCCTTTGCGACTGCTGCACCATATGTTTCCGTTTTTTCTGCAACAATCTTGATAGCTTCAATATTAACCCGTTCAGCTCCTGCGACTTTCATGATCCTGGACACTACAGCTAATGGAATTTCTGCCATAATAATCGCTTTAGTTTTAGAATTTAATTATTAAAAAACATTTTGATCTGTTATGTGCTATATAGTTGAAACACTCTCTTTGTAACTCTTTAGCTGTATGAATGTAGTTGCTGCTGTTATCGTCAATGCTGCTAGACGGAATCGTAACATAAGCAGAAGTTCACTTTGCCAAATCATCTTTGGAAGGAGGAATCCTATCAAAGATCAATCAAAGCTCTGCTACTAACTGAAGATAGTATTAAAATAGATCGAACTTCTTTGGGGGAGAGAGATCCCCCCGGCTACATGGCCTAGCGAAATCTTACATTATTTTTCTTAAATTTTCTTATTATAAGGTGCTTACTGGATAACGCCAGTTCGTAATATCAAGTAACACTCGAAAGCGATAAAGGGGTATTTAGAGAGACTAAAAATGAGAAAGTCAGAGAACACCTCAGTATGCGCTAGTTCACTTTCTAGAAGAAGCTCGCGTCAAAGTTAGCAAGAAACAGATCTGTGACAGCAAGTATTGTACTATATAGTTATTTTAAGGACGGGTTAAACCCTTTGCTACGTTATGACAATTATCCAAAATAATCGAGATATTGCAAAAAAAAACACCTTGCTAAAATACTAGCTCAAAATACTGTCGCTGACTTCATGCTCCGAGAAGTCGTCCGAAAACCAAGTTAAGCGAATAGTTGAAATAGTGGTGCACATTAAAAACACTACTCCAGTAGGCTTAGCGAGCACGCAAACCCTCGTTCAAGTGATTTTGAGAGAGGTTGGAATAAAAGAAATAAAGTATGACGTAGAAACGATCCATAAGAAATGTATACAGAGGTTTGTTCTGACGTAAATTAAAATGGTATATGATAGCCTGAAAGAAGCTGTAGGGTTGTTCGTTTGAGCAGTTGTTTTCAACATAATTGTTACACTTGGGGAACCCGACGGAAGAGTCTAAAGGAATAAAACAATTGTAAATATGAGAGTAATTCCAGTTTCAATGGCGTTTGCAGGATATTCCACAATAAAAGATCAGAGTAATACTGAAGCTGTTAACTGACAACATGCTCAAATTTGTTAAGGCAAAGGGGGAAGTCAGACAAGAAGGTCTGCAGGCAGGCGCAACTGAATCCGTGCAGGCTGCGCTAAGAACACGATCTAAGTCCAAGAAGGGATGTCCAGCGTGAATGGGTGTGAAGCTGTTGTCTGTGGAATCCTTGACGCAGGAGCGGGCTTAGCGACAGGTGTCATTGGATTTCCTATAACTCAACTGATACAGAAGCTAAAACCAATTTGGAGAAACGCAGCAAACGAGAAAGTGGCAGTCGAAATTGCTCTCGGATCTTCTGCGTCTGGAATCAGATCTGTCTTTGTGACCAAGCACGTTGGCTTAAATGTTGGCTCAGATCCTCTAATAACAGCCGCTACCCATAAAATAGGGGCAGGATTTGTAGTCATAGTTGGAGATGACCCTGGCGCTAAGCTTTCGCAAAATGAGCAGGATTCACGCTACTATGGAAAAATAGCTGAAATTCCTGTAATTGACCCGTGTACCCCACATAAAGCTTATGATTCAATAATTGAAGCTTTCGAGATGTCTGATGTTTTGAAAGTTCCGGTTATCGTGAGAGTCACAGACAGACTTTTAAAAATGGAATGGGAAGGTAAGTTTGAGCGGGTGGCCCTTAAAGTTCCCGAGATCAAGAAGATTGAGAAGGACATATGGGGGCTTACACTCTTTGGTCGTCATCAATATTTATTGAAATACACGTATCCAAAGATGAAGGAGTTTGCTGAGCGAAGCAACCTCCACGAAAAAAAAGGAAATGGAGTTATTGGTATTATATCGTCCGGTTATGCTTCAACTGTTGTTGAAAATGTAATCGAAGGACGGAAAGATATCACACACTTCAAACTTGGGATTATTAATCCACTGTGCGATAGGCGGATTGACCTGTTTTTAAAAAAACACGATCGTGTATTAGTGGTTGAAGAAGGTGGGCCATTCATTGAAGAAGCGATAAGAGCAAAATTGTTGGGAAAGCTTTCAGGGCATATACCAAAATGTGGAGAGATCACCCACGATGATGTTAAAAAAGCTCTTGAGTATGTTGAAGCAGATTATCTAAGTTTCATCTTTAAAGTAGAAACTATGGAAAGGAGGGGATATTTAACCGCTGTATGTGATGATTGCCCTTTTATGCCGTTTTATAAGGCACTCGCTAAAGTTGACATCATGATCGCAGGAGATTTGGGATGCGTAATTAAAAGTTCTAACCCGCCGCTTAACCTAATCGACGCTGCCTATTCATTAGGATCTGCAATAGGAGTCGCGGCAGGATTTAAAGATGGTGGTGTGGCTATTTTAGGTGATTATGCGTTTTTACACAGTGGCATTGAGGCACTAGTTAGTGCGATATTGTACAACTATAACGTAAAAATTTTCGTTTTAGCAAACAAAATTTCAGCAATAACTGGGGGCCAGCCGGTTCACGAGATTTCAGATTTGATAGGTGCTATCTGTCGCAACTATGGAATATACTATGAGATACTCGATGCTATTGGAACCGAGCAAAAAAGACTTGAAGACGTTATACGAGCTGTCGCAGACTCACGAGGAGTAGTGGTCATAGTGCTGAAAGGCAGCTGCCCAAGATACAGCCATCACTTATAAGAACAGTGGATTACTAACAAGATTGCGTTATTTATATAACACTCCTCTTATGATGCTCTCAAGTTCTTCTTCCGAAACCGATTTCTTAACTTCGCATCTCCGCTTGACATCTTCTAGAACTTCGCATAGTTCGTCCCTCGTGAGCTTATAACCCAATTCAGCTATGACATATTGTAATGCTTTCTTTCCTGTATGTTTTCCGACAACGATCCGCGTTTTGTTCCCAACAAGTTCTGGCGGAAAGAGCTCGTACGTTCGCGGCTCCTCAAGAACTGCTGCAACATGTATTCCCGACTCGTGGGAGAACGCATTAAGCCCAACGATAGGTTTATTCTTTGGTAATTGCATCCTCGAATATCTCTCCACCGTTTTTGAGAGGGAGACCAGTTTTGAGAGGTCGTACTTGTCTACGTCGTATTGTACGTTAAGAGCGACCAGCAGTTCTTCAAGGGGAGTGTTTCCTGTCCGTTCTCCGATTCCGTTGACTGTAGTATGAAGCTGGAAAGCCCCTGCTTCAGCAGCGCTTAAGGTGTTTGCTATAGCCATGCCGAGGTCATTATGACAGTGAATGCAGAGCGGCGTGCTAACGACGTTTTTTATCTCACTCACAAGATACTTTGCAGTTGAAGGCCGCAATGCCCCTACAGTGTCAGCGATACTTAGGAGATTGGCCCCATGCTCCTCACCTTTCTTGAAGAAGTCTTTCAATATATTAATATCAGTTCTGGTAGAATCCTCAGCAGCGAATCGTACTATAAGCCCATGATCCCTAGCGTACTCGAGAGTGGAGAGGGCGCATTCCATCATTTCATCAAAACTTCTATGGTATTTATGCTTTAGATGTAAGTCAGACGTAGCCATAAACAGACCGATCTCGTCAACATCGCAGTCGAGTGCCTCATCTACATCGTGGAAAATCGCTCTAGATAGTGCACAAATCTTCGCATCTAAACGGAGACTAGCAATACTCTTTACCATATCCTTCTCTTTCGTAGAGACGACCGGGAATCCGGCTTCAATTGTCTCGACGCCAATTTCATCCAATTTCGTGGCAATTTCTAACTTTTCGTCCAATCCAAAAACGACACCGGGAGCTTGCTCACCGTCCCTCAAAGTAACATCGCAAATCTCTATTTCTAAGTCCATCTTCCCTAGTGCTTGAGAAGCAAAAATGCCATAATCCATGCGTTAAAACTCTTATTAGATTCCCTTCACTATTTAAATCAATGGTACGAGGGTAACGTAAGGATCGGCTAAATTCTGTATATACGTTATCCAACGTTTATCATTTTACCTCACCAACAATACAACCACAATAACCCTTATCTCGAAGGATGCAAAGTGCGCCAGACTCAGGTAATTATTTACCAGACTTTTAACAAATAATAACATAGAAGTGCATAAACGGTGTTCTTTTTGAAAACTCCAGCTACAATTAGCGAAAAGATATTCTCTCGAGCTTCGGGAGACCAGGCTAGAGCCAATGATTTTGTGCTTGCTAACATTGACATGGCAATGGCACACGATGGGACAAGCGTACTAGCTGTAAAAGCGTTTGAGCAGATGGGGATAAAAAAAGTTTGGGATCCTAACAAAATAGCCCTAATTTTTGATCACATAACACCTGCGAGTACGGAAATCGCGGCCACCCTTCAGGCCAACATAAGAACATGGTCTCGAAAACAAAACATTATGAATTTCTTCGATATAGGAGAAGGAATTTGCCATCAGATTATGGCAGAGCAAGGATTTGCGCTCCCAGGCACCCTCGTTATAGGGGCTGACTCACATTCTTGTACATATGGCGCATTCGGAGCATTTGCGACAGGAGTAGGCGCCACAGATATTGCAGAGGTATTTGCCACAGGAAGACTTTGGTTCAAGGTGCCTGAAACACTTAAAATATCTGTTGACGGAAAGCTCCCGTACAGGGTAACCGCAAAGGACGTAATTTTAGCACTAGTAGGTATGCTAGGAGCTGATGGTGCAACGTACAAGGCGCTTGAATTCTATGGCGACACAATATCGGACATGTCTATGGCTAGCAGAATGACTATTAGCAATATGGCGATTGAAATGGGAGCAAAAGCGGGGATTATGCCCCCAGACACGAGGACTTTTAAGTTCTTAAAGGAGAATGACGTGATGACGCGTTATATACCCGTACGCGCCGACGAGAATGCAAGTTATATCGATGAACTTACGATGAGCGTGGAAAATTTACCTCCTCAAATTGCTTGCCCTCATGAAGTGGATAACGTTGTCGATATCACGAAGGTTGAGGGAATCGAGATTGATCAAGTCTTTCTCGGCTCCTGTACAAACGGGCGTTATGAAGATTTAGTTGCAGCGGCTGATATTTTAAATGGCAAAACGGTGACGGTGAGGACAGTCGTTGTGCCTGCCTCTAAAAATACCATGTTGCAGGCAATTCACACGGGAGCGGTCGCAAAACTTATTAAAGCGGGGGCAACAGTCTGCAGTCCTGGTTGCGGTCCGTGTCTTGGCGCTCACATCGGTGTCCTTGGAGAGGGGGAGGTCTGTCTTTCGACCGCAAACAGGAACTTCAAGGGTAGAATGGGGTCT
Organism: uncultured Methanomicrobia archaeon; assembly: GCA_964557335.1. Lineage (GTDB taxonomy): Archaea > Halobacteriota > Bog-38 > Methanoflorentales > Methanoflorentaceae > DASPRZ01. Next base: position 6,435 of record CAZKZX010000024.1, read on the forward strand.
GGAGGTACAATTTACTTAGGATCCCCAACAACAGCCGCTGTTTCAGCGTTAACCGGCGAGATTACAGATCCAAGGTCTCTTTGACTTAATGCTTTGTCACTAATGCATGTAATAGAAATTGCGAGAACAGCCTTATATATGACTGAACCCTGACCCCTTACGCTTTTAGGATTCAAAACTCGTTATTTCATTTATCTGTTCCGTAAGAATCTGATCAATTGAGTCAAGCAAAAATACAAGTGACGGGCTCTTCACTGTGAATTTTCGGGGAATCCCTTTGTACGTTACCACGTCGCCCGTGTCAATTGAAATCGCAGGTTCTCTTATTACAAGAGTTGCTTTGTACTCCTCTTCGCTAATTTTTTCAACTTCGAAGTCCCAAAGCTTCTGATTGATCTCCTTTTCTATCTCCGCTGCTATGTGCTGCATTGAATGGTCTAAGGTAGCTTTTTTCTGGTTTACCATGTATTGCTCTTTGAGCGTTAGTGACAGTGTCATAACATTACAGTTTGTATGGAGAAGTTATTAACATAACTGTGAGCTGGAATGAAAAGGTGTAAGATAAAGTCGATCGTAAGGAGCATTAACTATTGTGTAAATGTCTAACTACTACTCATAGCCGTACTTTTATATGGTTTCATCTTTAATTATAATTCAATGATCATTAGAGGAAAGGTGTGGAAATACGGTGACAATGTGAATACTGATGTTATTATTCCAGGTAAGTATCTTCGAACTACTGATATAAGCGTGTTTGCACAGCACGCTATGGAGGGCATCGATCCTAGTTTTTCGCCTCAGCAGGGGGATATAATCGTAGCAGGAAAGAACTTTGGCTGTGGTTCATCAAGAGAACAAGCAGTGCTTGCGCTAAAATATGCAAACATTGGTTGCGTAGTTGCAAAGTCATTCGGACGTATCTTCTTCAGAAATGCGATTAATGTCGGACTTCCAATTGTCGAAGGTGATATCGTAGACTTTGTGAACACGGGCGATGAAATCGAAGTCGATATATCTAAAGGGACGATAAAAATCGGTAATAAGATCATACAGGGCTCTAAGTTACCACCATTTTTGCTCGAGATACTTGCGAATGATGGCTTAATCGAGCACAGAAAAAAAACAATGGACCATCAAACTAGCAAATAGGAGCGGTAAGCGCGTTCACAGAAGCGCTAACGTAAAGTGCTGTGATATTGATGCACTATCTTTAGATCCATTATGAAAATTGCAGTAGCTCAAGGAGACGGCGTTGGTCCGGAGGTAATTCCTCCCGCAGTGGACGTCTTAGAATTGTTATTAAATAAAATTGAATTTGTAAACGTCGAGATTGGACACACTAGATGGCTAAAAGAGGGTATAGCGATAACAGAAGATGATATTGAACTGATAAAGTCATGTGATTGCATGTTATTTGGTGCAATAACGAGCGTCCCTGGACAGAGCATCGTCGTTCGGCTTAGAAGGGTGCTTGACCTGTTTGCAAACGTAAGACCGTTCGAATCTCTCCCCGTATCTCCTTATAGGGTAAATTTCAAGATTGTGCGGGAAAATCAAGAAGGTCTTTATTCCGGAGTTGAGGAAATTTCTGATGACATGGCCATCACAGAGCGGATAATAACAAAAACTGAAACCAAACGACTTACGACATTTGCCTGTGGCTTAAAGGATGTAAAAAAAATTACTATTGTGCACAAGGCCAATGTCCTTAAATCTGACATCTTTTTCAGAGATATTTGCTTGTAAGTTATACAATCACACAACATCCCATACGATGAAATGTACGTGGATACAGCAGCGTACAACCTCATAAAACACCCTGATAAGTTTGATCATATCTTAACCTCCAACCTCTTTGGAGATATACTCTCAGATGAAGCTGCAGCGCTTGTAGGGAGCCTTGGAGCTTGTCCGAGTGCAAATTTAGGAGCACAATATGCGATGTTTGAACCTGTGCACGGATCAGCTCCACACATTGCGGGTAACGGTATTGCTAACCCTATCGGCGCAATACTAAGCTGTAAGATGCTACTCGAATGGGCGGGGTACTACGATAAAGCGAGTTTGTTGAATGAGTCGGTGCAACGAACCATTGCAAGTGGAATAGCGACGTATGATCTTGGTGGTACAAGCACAACAAAAGAAGTTGTGGACGCAATTATTAAAAATTTAGAGGTATAAGGTGATATTCCCAGATCACTGTAAGTTCGTTGGCGTAAGAGACTGTGTAGACGACGATTGTGAGCCGAAAATAGGAGATAAGATCTACTTTTCATCTAAGTATCAGATTACATTTTTGAAAAGGAATGCTGCCATTTATAAAGTGACGTCGCTCGGTGACGGGTTAATTCGAGAGATACACACTGTACACAAGATCGCAGGTTTTGACGATACCCTCATATTTGACACAAAGGTCGACATCTTTAACAGGGGGAAGCTTATTAAACAAACTGTCCGTCTCTGCAATGAAAAGATCAAAGCTGTCGTGTACAAAGGATTCGATGAACACTGGACGTTTGTGTTTGAACCTGATCTTTCGTGCCTCAAAGAGGTTGAAATCTTTGATATCTCTCCGCCTGATCCTCCTTATCTCGTTACACTAGTTAAACAGCTTGACGATGTCGGAGTTTTTGGTGACTTATCGGTATCGTTTAAGCCAAGAGTACTGGACTTGAAACACTTCACCGAAGCAACCATCTTCCCCTGTACAGCGTCAGGACTTGGCTCAAATCATCTCGATGCGCGAGACGTGAAACTTTCGAGCAAGAACGTGCTTGTCGGGTGTGACATATCAAGAGAGGTTTTTGAACAGCGATATAACGGAGCAATGTTTGATCACATAAATATTTGCCCTATGAAAACGATAAACCCAGAAAGGGTGTTTATCGCTAAGTGCTGCAAGACTGAACGTTCCGGACCAATTACTATTAATGGATATAACGGTTTTATCGTTCACTGGGGCGCAAATGCCTTTGAAGTTGTTAGCGCTGTGCGAAATTTGCTGAAACAACAACCACAAAGCTCCTCAGCCTTGTAGAAGTTGTGCTTATAACAGCTCTCGCTTTCGTTTATTGTCTTGTATATCTACAAATGTGCGGAGGAAGGGATTCGAACCCTCGAATGCCTACGCAACAGGATATCTCAAACCTGAGCTCCTTAAGTCCTGCGCCTTTGACCTGGCTTGGCTACCTCCGCATACTGTGAAATTACACACACTATAATATAAAAGCCTTATTCGGAAATAAATAACGAGTACACGCAACTGCCCATTTATTAAATACTGTCGCAGCCCGTGCCTAAGTTATATGATGTGTCTCATTAATTAATAAGCCTCGCCTATGACAAGACCTTCATACAGTAGAGCCCCATCTACAGCTATAGTGAACTCACGATTGAAGCGTTCTGTTAACTCAGATAACGCAACCAGCCAAAGTTGGTAGTTCCATTTTCTATAAGGGTCTTTACCTATCTTAAAGAAGCTCATGCTCACTAACTGCTTCTAGTATATAAGAAATTATTGATTATTGACTATAGACTTTTTTAAAACTGCATATTTAGTATAAACAAGATAAAAAATTACTCATTATATAAACTAATCACTTAGATATAAATTTCAAAAACAAACTAATTAATTCCGATAACAGCCTGATCAACTATTATTAAGGACGTGCAGCGCCTATTATCGCGATGTTTTTTTGCCTTTTTTGTAGTTATGGATCAATTTTGAGCTGACGTTACAAACGGATTACTTGGGCCATAACGTCGTCTAACTTGCAATATCTATTATCTACAGATCTATTTTACTGTATAAGTCCAATTAACTAAT
>CAZKZX010000024.1:10360-13491 GCA_964557335.1 uncultured Methanomicrobia archaeon
AGTCCAATTAACTAATTAAATCTGATTAATTAATCCTGTACGATTGTTCATTCCAAAAGTCAAAATGTGTACTTTTTATTTAAGATCTAAGATGCTCCGGTCGGGATTTGAACCCGAGTCGTTGGCTCACTTCACTCTTTCAAGTTCGAAAGGCCAACATGATTGGCCGTGCTACACTACCGGAGCCCACACTAACTGTTTGTTATGTCGATTATACAATTGTTTTCCTAAATTTTGTCGCTTTCGACGCGTAGGACTTTAACGTGCAAGGAGGGCAGAACGAGTTCTCCACGCAATAACGGTGGATTTTATTAAATATATTTGTTTCTGTGATCTCGACCTTTTCGTGTTGAATAATTACACTCTTGTCCATCACGAGACTCAAGTAAATATTGTGTAAAAAGCAGAGATGCTCTTTTTAGTTATTGGTCAGTTTAGAGAAGCCGATAGCTTGATTATTACTTTTGTAGTCTTAGCTTGGCACTTCCAGAACTGCCGCAACATCTATGCCTTATACCGCTCTTTGCTGCCGTCATCAACCTCATAAGGGGGGCCAACCTCTTACCGCTCTTCGAATGTTTATTCCTTAGACGACCTAAATCATCTTATAAACGCTTTTTACTGTTATATTTCGCTATGATTATGTTCCGTTAGCCAATACTCCTTCAAACGGTGTCTTTTGATTTTCTCGATCTTAAAACTCCCTTGCAGAGATTTTTTTAGGAATTTATACACTTTGCCTCCAGTCTTAGACTTACGATAATCAGACGCTTTCACTTATATATCTGAAAATATTAGGGGAAGGACGTAAAAGAGATATTGTATACGCGAGTGAATATAATGTAATAAAAGTTGATCTATGAAGGGGGGTACATCATAAAAGCACTCATCACAGGCGGAGCTGGATTCATAGGGAGCAATTTTGTCCATTATATGCTTAATACGTATGAACAAATGGAGCTTGTCGTTCTCGATAAACTGACCTATGCTGGTAACCCCGAAAATTTAACCGACGTCGTAAAAGATATTAAATTCATAAAAGGAGATATTTGCAAAAAAAATGATGTGGAAAAGGCCATAAAAGACTGCGACTACGTCTTCAACTTTGCAGCAGAGACTCACGTAGATAGGTCAATTGTGGACTCAGCCACGTTTGTAACAACAGACGTGCTTGGTACTCACACCTTGCTCGAGGCATCAAAAGAACATAATATTGGCAGATACGTACAGATCTCTACAGACGAAGTGTATGGAAGCGTTCAGGCGGGGTCGTCTAGAGAGACTGATACGCTGCGACCGTCAAGTCCCTATTCAGCAAGTAAAGCAGGAGGAGATTTGCTCGTATTATCGTATTTTACGACGCATAAGTTTCCAGCGATTATTACAAGAAGTTCAAATAATTATGGCCCAAATCAGCATCCTGAAAAGTTGATACCACGCTTCATAACTAATGCAATGATGGATACGCCACTGCCGTTGTATAGTAAGGGAGAAAATATTAGAGACTGGATCCACGTCGATGATAATTGTCGAGGAATAGACTGTTCCTTTACCCGGGGGCAAGTAGGGGAGGTATACAACATAGGCAGTAATAATGAACGAACTAATTTGGAGATAGCGGTCACGATTCTCGAATTGTTAGAGAAACCTTCGAGTTTGATAACGTTTATAAAAGACCGCCCTGGCCACGATTATCGATATTCTCTGGACTGCTCAAAGATTGATGCGCTTGGTTGGAAGCCAAAAGTGACTTTTGAAAAGGGTCTCTTAAACACTATAAATTGGTATAGGGAGAATAAATCGTGGTGGCGTAAGCTTATTTAGTTTTTGACGCTTAAAAAGAGACTTAAAAGTAGTAGAAACTAAGGCTGAAAATGTTTACGGTAGTAAGATTTCACTTTACCCGAACTGAACAAGAAAAAAATCACCTTTTGCTTATGCAGTCGATCATCGATTGAAATATAGCAATTCCATCCGTCGAACCTAGGAGTGGATCAGACGCTCGTTCTGGATGAGGCATCATAGCAAGTACATTTCCTTCCTCGTTTGAGACACCGGCGATATTATCCGTAGAACCGTTTGGATTTGCGTCTTTTGAAGGAACGCCATTATTATCGACATATTTTAAAATAATCTGGCTGTTGTTATACATCTCTTGTAGCGTTTTTTCGTTAATAACGTACCTACCTTCTTTATGGGCTATAGGGATGTCTATCACCCGTTTTGATCTTGTGGTAAATATGGACTTGCCCGTTACCCGTACTTTCACCCACTTACAAATAAACTTTGGATATGCATTTGTCGTAAAAGTGCCAGGTACAAGCCCAGCTTCTGAAAGTATCTGGGCGCCGTTACATATCCCAAGAACAGGCTTCCCTTCTAGTGACATCTGAGAAATAGATGACATTATTTTAGTCCGTGCTGCTATGGCACCTGCTCTCAGATAATCACCGTACGAAAACCCACCTGGAATAATCACACCATCGACATCGGTTACAGGCTCTTTATACCATACCAGTTCGCAGTTAACGCCTAGGCTCATTAACGCTTTATATACATCAAGATCACAGTTGCTTCCACCAAATTGGATAATAGCTATCTTCATTTAGTCACCTATTTGCCCAGGAAAATAAAAAGTAGCTCAATGTTGAATGTTGATTGAATAATCATGTATGATTGGATTAGCAAGAAGCTTGAAACACATCTCATTAGCAAGTTCTTTCGCTTTGTCCACAGAATCAGCTTCAAATTCTATTTCATATAGCGTTGCCAGCTTGATGTTATCACTGTTATATCCCAAATGCTTTAGTGCCTTTTTAATTGTCGCCGCTTCCGGATCTAACATTCCCTTTTTAAGCTTTATTGTGATGTCAGCGTGATAAAGCATGTTATTACATAGGCTATGGTGATAATTAAAGGTTCGTGCCTCTTACATTATTGAACAGATCGTACGCCATTGCTCAAGAGTCTGAGTTGTGAGAGCTTGCTGGTAACTACGACGATAGTTTTGAATAGGAAGCTGCATAGTTGCTGTTATGCGAAGCATTATAATGTAAGCAAGCTGTAGCGGGTGGATTTCTCTCACCACCCTGCCCTCGCGTTGCTATAATTACTATTTAATTTTACGTATA
>CAZKZX010000025.1:0-13424 GCA_964557335.1 uncultured Methanomicrobia archaeon
AGAACAACAAGAGTAGTGCTTTTTTTTCAGAGCGTGGAAATAGGCAGTTATGTGAAACTAATTGACTTGCTTTAGTGTACTATTTTCGGCGTATAACTATTCCCAAAATCAAAATTAAAAGCCCCAGCGCAACGAATAGTGAATTGTATGCAATGAACCATAGTGGAGAAAAATCTATTCCGTCGATCCTCACATTTCTGTACCACATCCAGAGTGAAGTTCCAAGCCACATAAGGTACAAGCCCTCAACGGCTCCTCCAGAACTGAGTGCAAGATCCCGCCCTCCTTCCCAGTTCCTCCTTATCATTCTAGCAGATACTATGCATATGGGTGCAACTATCAAAATATCAACCAACGCTGTGGCAAAAATTGCTGCTCCTGCAACAGGTGGGTTTATGGCGTTAACGCCTGCTACTCCATTTAAAACAAGTCCAGGTAGCTGAAAAGCTAGCAATAACACAGCAGTAACAAAGAGAGTTATTACTGCCGTACTTTGTTTCCAACCCATTTGCAGTAAAGAAAGCGGTTTTATTGATAAAATTATCCTTTTTAACCATAATCTTGATGCTTTATCGAGATTAGTTGGCACGCGTTTTGCAATCTTAAATGCATAAATTTGTGAAATTTCTTTCGTGTTCATAAGCGATATCGATGATTTAGGCGCCGTTAGGGCTTTTTAAGGTGCTAGAGAGCTTTTTATATCATGATGACTCAATAATAAACAACAAAGCGATTTAAGAGCGTTACCTTTGGAGAGACGGGAAAGTTTCACGGAAGGCATCATGTTCACTCAGCTTGAAATGCCACCAGAAGACAAGAACCTCATTATTAACTTTACAAAAAAAGTGACGAAGTGGGCACCCGCCAGTCTTACATCTATTATACTTTATGGTTCAATAGCTAAGGGTTTTTTTCCCGAGGACTATGATATTGATATAGTTCTGCTGTTCTCTGCAAATTTCGATCATGATAAGTTTTATCGAGAAGTTTACGATATAATAGAAGAACTTAAACCCCACAGGACGATGCACGTCGTATTGAAGTGGGCTGGTGAGCTCGAACCTTTATACAGAGACCTGATAGATCGAGAAGGACACGAACTCTTTCATTAGTGAAAATGTGCATAACATAAGATCATGGAGATTGATAAATGCCCCTCCGAAGTGTAATGATGTGACGTAATAGGCATACAATACTACAGTTTTGAAATTGTAAATCAAAAGTTTCGATCGTTACTATCTTCTTCTAGATCCTGATACGTATTGACGATGTTTCTTCAGGAATTTTCATACGTACATATACATGTTGTATCGCGGAGCTAAAAACGGGACGTTAATAATTATTTGCCTCTATAATCCCACGATGTTAGTGTGTGGGTCACAGAAGCGGCGCCATTCACGACTCGTGGGAATGCATGGTCTTAAATCATTCAGGTTAGCAAGCTTGCTCAGAAGATAGCTCAATAACTTTTCTTCGATAGTCGAAAAATTTCAAAGATGAACCCCTCAATTTGCTGTAGTATAAGGAAAGTGATATCACAGATTCATCTTGGTCTACCGGCATTTGATGTTTACAGAGGGTTGGCAGAGCTACGGGCGTCTTTGAAAATTAAAGCAAGGTTGAGATTTTCTAGAGTTTAAGAGACTGTAATGACGGGCTTTTGAGTGACCACTGGCACTACTGTTGGAATAGTATTCGCTGGAGTGTAAGTCGGAACTGCTGTTGGTATTGTTGTTGGGACTACATTTCCTCCAGTCTGGGTAGCTGGAGTCACTGTAAGCATCACTGCTGCACTAGACCGTCCGAATGAATCATCACCTCTAAATTCTGCCTTTAACAAATTCGTTCCAACTGAAAACTGGCTAGTTTCAGATGCTGTAAGCCTGAGAGTAGCTGTTCCATTGACCGTAGTCACATTTCTCAGTGACTGATTGTTTAAGTACCAATAGACCGTTTTATTGTCGAGCAACTGTCCGTCGCTCTTTAGAGATGCTATTATTGCGATGGGCGAACCTTGCGCAATTGTAGTGCTGTTTAAGACAATTGTGGTGTTTTGAACTGGTTTTGTTGTGGGTGTAGGAGACGGAGACGTGTTGCCGAGACATCCTGCAAGTGACACTGCGAGAAGTGTTAGCGCAATGAGTATTACTATTTCTTTTTTCATTTGTTTCCCCCTTCGTACTCGTCAAAATGGCACAGTAATCTAAGATGAGTTACCTTTAAAAAGCTTTTGTAATTTAAAATGCAAAAATTCACGATTCTTAATGTAATTTATTACATTAGTGGATGTTTGACGATATCTTTCTTAGCAATAAGCTCGGCTATAGTCGGGGTCTCCTTCATAGCATTTCTTACAGCGAGTTTCGTTGCTTCATAATTATTGGCATAGATCTCTCCTTTGTTCTTTGCGTTGCTGTGGATATATACCGATGCGATAATCAGAGTTTCGTCTGCAATAATCTTAGAGATTACTTCGTCCTGCACGCTATCCAGAACAGCTCTTGCAACAGCTGCCTGAGCTGGTCCAAACATAAGGTTTGCATGTTCTTCGTCCCTTATAGTAACCTTATTCACCACGAGGGTAGCAGGCCTCACCATGAAGTTAGGAGCAAGTATCGCGAGCAGGGCTGTATGACCCATTCTTGGAGTTGCAAGCGCGGTGATGAACGCCGTTTCAAATGGCGTTCCTCGTTGGCCTATAGTAATGTCTATGTGAGCGAGTTCTGGACCTTCTCCTACGAAAGCTTCTCCGACTCTTGTGCTTAATTTATACTCTTTTGCCTCTGAATCTCGAGCCATAGTATTCATCTCTCAAGTTTCATTTGAATATCTATCTTACGTTTAGATTGATAAACACTTTCTATCGTAAGTGCAACTGATCTCCCTGATCTCTCTAAAATAAGTGCGTATTACCTCGCCGGCACCTCGTCTTGTTTAAATATCGAAAAGGTTTATGCAGGGGAAACCTATTTTATTGCTATGAAGTTCATCATAGGATATGAAAGCTATCACGGAAACACGAGAACAATGGCATACGCGTTTGAGCGCGGGGCACGAGAGGCAGGGGGTGAGACGACAATAAAACATATTCGTCAGATTACGCCAGCAGAGATGAAAAGCGCGGATGTAATTGTACTAGCTACCCCAACGTACCACAACAAACCGCCATCAAACATTAGGTATTTCATGAATAGCATCGAAAAGCTAGATCTGGCGGACAAGCGCGGATTCGTGCTTGGCTCCTATGAGCAGAAGGGTGAGGCAGTGGAGCAGGTTATTGCGTTTTTGAAGTCAAAAGGTGTAAAAGTAGCAGAGCCCTCCATTAAACTACGCGGTAAGCCGACCCAGGAAGGACTAACAGAATGTGAGAATAAAGGTCGAGAAATGGCTACTGGATAGACCAACGTCCAGTTACAGAGGTGAGCGAAGACAACGGAGATCCCAAACGTTTCGTTAAAAAAAGATAAAAAAATACTAAGATACCTAGTGTTTATGTAAATCAATTTCCATTCCATCGATGAAGAGCTTGGGCTTTCTTATTATGCCATCGATATGAATACCGGCAACCACGTGTCCGCCGAACGTGCTGTTATCGCCGAGCGCTATATGTGCCGTCCCCATAACCTTTTCATCCTCAAGGACGTTACCGATAATCTTCGCAGTCGGATTTGTGCCTATCCCAAGTTCTGCGATGTTTCTCGCATTCTCGCCAAGCGGATCAATTATCTTCAGCATTTCAGTTGCCCGTTCACCAGAAATATCGACAGCATAGTTATCTTTAACCCTTATCTTCATCGGGTGCTTTAGAAGCGCAAGTCCCGACATCGAACCGTCAATAACAACAACTCCATTCGAATTTTCGGGAGCGATATACACCTCTCCAGCGGGAAGATTTGTACTGCAGCCCTTCTTTGTACAGCAACCAACATCGAGCTCCCATTTAGACCCATCCACCTCAAACGTCATGTCCGTTCCCAGTCCAGAGGTAATCCTCACCTCGCGGGCTCCTTTAACGTTGTCCGCCATCTCTTTTGTAAATGTCAGTACTTCTTTGGGATCAGCCATAAGCCCCCCATCAATCATCATTTGCTCCGTGATGTCTGGCATAGTTGCTGTTCGCACTCCGACTTCGTTCGCCCCCTTTCTTGCCTTCGTATGGGTTATCGACATTGTAGTTGGTGCAATTACAACATCAACCATCTTCATTGCTTCAGCTATTGCCTTAGGGGGCTCCTCTCCGTGTCTTGATCGAGGGGGCATTGTCATCATGATCGCTTCATGGCCCATTTCCTGAGCTGTATCAAATAACGACTTAGCTATTTTCACTTTAAGCGTATCTGTCACTATCAGCACAGTTTCGTTCTGTTTTAACCCCAGATAAGTATTTAAGATGACCCACGCGCTTTGATATCCGCTAATGATACCCATCTCCTCAAACTTCAAGACATATATCTTTTTATATAAATAACTACGCCACCTTGCTGCTATCTTAAATAATCAAGCATATGAAAACTAATTTAATTTGATGCATTCCTGTTTATATCATGGGGATGTCATAGTCGAGCTCAGATAAAGCTTTAATTGTTATAACTGCAATAATCAACTGTTTCGACAATGAAAGAAGCCAATGAAGTGACTACCGTCGTTAAGGTTGATCGCATTAATCAAATGTGGAGCTATGTACTTCCCGACAATAAGCTTGTGACCGGTAGTAGTTACGGCAATAGGAAGTGCTATGCAAATTCTAAGGCGACAGGGGCAATAGAAAATCTCTTCTCAATAGACGTCGGCAGGAATGTTATAGGCTCGATGGTCGTGAGATATTTCGACAGTGATTCTAACGTGCTGCTTGAACAGACCGGGACTGGGAATTTCATAATACACCCTTCCTATCAAAAGAGGAAATTCGCGCTTGTAGGAGATATTAGGGTCTCTGAAATATTTTATGTGCCAAACTCAGCCGAAGACGACCTCGATAGATGTCAAGCGGCATATCTTGGCTTGAAGATTCGGAACAAATCCAACTATGATAAAAAAATATCCGTCGTGGCTTATGCAGATCTCTGTTCGACCTATTTAGGGACTTCATCTGACCTAGAGATAAGTTATTGTTACCAAGGGAGGGCAATTGTAGCGCGAAACAGGAGCAATCTTGAATGGGTGAGGGTATTTGGTGCTACGGCTGAAGGTGCGCACTGCTCTATTACGAATGATGTGTCACTAACAACTGATGATTTCAACGTCACGGAAAACTCCCGGTCAACGTGCGTAGAGAAAGGCGATGACAGGCTCTCCGTTGAGCAGTGCTTCGTACAAGTAGTGCCGGCAACAGTGTCGACTCACGAACTTGACGCAGGTTTAACGTGCGAGGACACTCTCATAGGAAGAGTCCAAGTCGACATTGAACTCTCCGCCAACAGCGAAAAGGATTTTAGTTTTATAATTGGCTTTTCTCCAAACGGTGAAAAAGAAGCCATAAAAACCTTCGAGAAGCTCTCTGACTATGAAAAAGTCTATAGAGCGACGATCAGCAACTTTTTAAGCGAGTGCAATCGGTCAGAACTTGTCACGCCAGATTCCGTCATCAACCGGGGAGTGCAGTGGGCGAAGGCCAATATGATGAGAGTTAAGTCGGAATATCCTCAGGGAGTTGGATTTACAAATGACCCGTCAAAGTCAAGCAACATCGTGGCGCGCGATACCGCGTGGTTTGCTTTTGGATGCGATTATGTGGATCCAGAGTTCTCCAAGGCAGCGTTGCGGGTATTTAAGAAATATCAGGGTTCAACGGGCATGATAATCGAGTACTATAACGGGGTGACCGGGGAAGTTGACGACTATCAACTTAATATAAACGACGATACGCCCCTTTATATCCTCGCTGTGGTTCATACCTATCAGATCACCGGTGACGAACTTTTTTTGAAGGAGATGTATCCTTCTGTGGAAAAAGCCGCTGACTACATTACGTCACAAATGGATGCTCGCGGTCTTGTTTTTTGCAGCGCGACAGGCATGGGGATCTACGGAATTTGCGGATGGAGAAACGTTATACCAAACTATGCAATAAATGGAGCTGTTACGGAGGTCAATTCAGAATGTTTTTCCGCTTTGACTAGTGCAGCCTTGCTTGCTGACCTGCTAGGCTACCATGAAAAGGCACGCCATTACAGAAGTGAGGCCAAGAGGCTAAGAAACGCAATTAATAACCAACTTGTAAACCCAAAAAATGGCCTTTACTATTTAAACGTCGACATTAAAGGACATGCACATCCTGATGTAACGTGTGACCTTGTGTTTCCTGTGATATTTAATGTAGCGTCTCCGGCGATGTCTCATTTAATCATTGATAGGCTGAATCGGCCTGATTTCCTTACCAGTGCAGGTTTGCGAACGGTGTCAAGAACTGCATTGAATTATCATCCAGAAGCCGGGTGGGGGTTGACCGGTGGGATATGGCCCGATGTTGCATTTATGTTTGCATTTGCGTGTTCCACCCACCAACCCGACGTGATGGTCAATATAATGCGGGGCGCGTTCAGGCAGTACGAGCTTGATCCGAGAAATCAAAACACTGTTCCCGGGCAGTTTTCAGAGTGGTATCACGGAGAATCATTCGTTAACAACGGAATGAAACTCTCTCCGTGGTTTCCGCCGAAATACCTCTGGACTGCCTTAGAGGGGGTTTGTGGAATAAGTCTCTACAGAGGTCTCAACATAAATCCAAATATGCCGTTGTGGTGGAAGTGGCTGGGCCTCTCAAACTTCTCGTACCGCAACAACTCAGTGAGCTATTTTGCAGGTCGGATACATGGAGTACTAAACATATTTGCGAATTATCCGTTCAGCACAAATCTTGAGAATATAAGCCACAATTTCGAACGCGATATTACAGATATGATACGCGAACGTCATGACGATGTGCACATTCTTGCTCTTGGAACGACGCAACACATTGCAGTGTGTGTAGGCAATATAACAACTAGTTCGATCTCTTTTACTTTTTATGTGGACAATATCTTGAGCGACTATGCAGAGAAGTCCAGATACCTCATTCGCGTCTTCCATAGCGAAATTGATGATTGGTACGACCACGGGACGAAGGAGTATGGCAACATAGGAGGCTTTACAGTTTCCCTAGAAGCTGGTGGTTTCAAGGTAATCGAACTCACAGCGCAACAAGTCTAACACTACTTGGCTTCTAGGAGTTAAATGACAACTTTAGCCATTTCATTAGCTCTTCTCTGTCAACATCTGCGGTGTTGTCAATTGAGATGGGGGTTACCGAAACAAAACCCTGTTTAAGAGCATATACGTCCGTATCTTTATCGTGATTGGTTAAAAAATCGCTGTCAATCCAGAAATAAGCACATCCGCGTGGATCAAATCGTTCAAGTATTCTTATATTAAAGACGTTTCTCGCGAGCTTTGTTGTTCTGTAGTTAGCTTCGCCTTTATCCATCGGAACATTTATGTTGAGAACGTCAACCTTTTTCGGCATTCCTTTCGTCAGAACGTGAGCAGAAACTGTCCTTAAAACTCTTTTCGCAAGGGTGAACTCGATTTCAGCGCTTGGTTCGAATATATCGATGTCGTGTGCCTGCACTGAGACCGCAATAGCGGGTATCTTTTGACTTGCGCCCTCAAGTGCCGCTCCTACGGTGCCTGACGTCATGACGGATTCCGTGCTTACGTTCTCTCCAATGTTTATGCCTGATATCAACAGATCAGGCTTTCTTTTTAGGATTGCATACTCTGCAATGAGTACTGCATCGGTCGGAGTCCCTGCAATTGCATAAGCCTCGTGGTCGTTTACCTTTGTTTTTGACACCCTTATTGGCTCAAATAACGAGAGTGACCTTCCCACACCACTTTTTTGTGTGGATGGAGCTACAATGATAACTCTTCCGAGGTTGCAAACAGCATCAGCTGCCGCTGCTATGCCTACAGAATGTACTCCATCATCATTAGTAATCACTATTAATTTCTCTCTAGTCATCATACGTCACCCTATACGTTTTATCCATCTTATTAATCCGATCGTCGCCATTTCGCTCATCGAAAAAGTGACCGCAAACGTATAATAAATTAGTTGTTGGTAGCCGGTCTCAGTCGGCGTACTTCAGCGTGAAAGATCACGTGCTATTTTCAGTGCGACGGTATTAATCCTCTCTCTGAGAAGCTTCTCGCTCACAATTGCAAGTTTTTCATCTTCCACAATTACTTTCCCACTAGATATTACGGTGTGAATTTCGCTGCCATTGGCAGAATACACTATATTCGATACTGGATCGTGCATCGGAACCATGCTCATCTTTTCAATATCAATTAAAGCAATATCGGCCAATCTTCCGGGCTCAATCGTGCCACTATCAAAACCAAGAGCTGTACTATCAGTCGCCATCTCAAGCGCTTTCGACGCAGGTAAAACTGTGGCATCGTTAGAGGTTGCCTTTGCGACTAGAGAGGCCAGCCGCATCTCTGAAAAAGAATTGACCGTGTTGTTGCAAGCTGCCGAATCCGTGCCGATAGCTACTTTTAAGCCCCTATCTATGAATTTGTGAATGGGGGCCACTCCTGACGCGAGTTTCAAATTTGAGCTAGGATTAATTACAATTGTTACGTTTTTTTCTTTGAGTATGTTGATCTCATCATCATTAACCCAGACACAGTGCGCCGCAAGTACGTCGTTATCGAACATACCGAGGCTATCAAGGTACTCAACAGGCCGCATTTCGTATTTGTTTTTTATAAATTCAACCTCTTCGAGTGTCTCAGAAATGTGAATCTGAATCGGGATGTGAAGCTTCCGTGAAAGCCGTTGGACTTCGAGCAGGTGTGTTTCGTTAGTCCTCGCTGGACAGCACGGTCCAATAGATGGCTTAACGATATCGTACTTCCTAAAAATTTCAACATTTTTTTCGGTTTTTTCTAAGGCATTGTCTGGTTCAAACCCCTCTTGTATCACGTTGCTTATCAAACCCTTTACGCCAAGTATATCTAAGGCCTCTACGACCTTTTCCGGGTGGTAGCACACATCAGCTATAGCCGTAGTCCCGTTTAAAGACATTTCGGCAACTGAACCCAGTGCCGCAATAAAGCTCGAATGTTCATCGAGCCTGCGCTCAAACGGATGGATCTTCTCTTCGACCCACCGTCTTTGTGGCAAATTGTCAGCAAGCCCTCGCAGTAGGCTCAAGTGAGTATGTACGTGGGCATTGACGAGTCCTGGCATAATGAGGCAATTTTTGCCGCCAAAAGTAGCGTCGAAGTCATAGCTCTTTTCGAGTTCGTCAGATTTCCCAACATCGGTTATCTTTTCTTTGTCAATTGCTACCCCTAAATCTCCTTTGATGACATTTCTTCCGCTTATAATTATAACAGACCCTTTTACCAGAAGCATATCCAACACCTTCGGACGAGCGTATTAATACGGATTAGTGCTTAGTTCAATTTAAAATATTAGTAAAAAACTTGTTGGCAGTTCATTGCCTTTAGGTTCGGTATTTCTACGTTTACCGTATGTGAGCTGGCGAACAGTTGTATAGTGATCCGTTTGTTATGTCTCCTTCATCTCCTTAGTAGCTAATTTTTTCTTCTACCACTCATTTAAAAATAAGTTTTTTGGCAATCCACGTGGCACTGACGTGTAACTGATTGTCGGAATTTATTGCTGTGTTATAACTCAATAGTTGAAGCGCTTTGTTGAGATTATTGCCGCCAGACAATTTATTGGTAACGAAAAAAGAGCTGTCAAGCTGAGCAGCTTAACGGCATTGGCAGATTGATCTTTTATCTTGTAAAATGATTCACGTCAAAACCATTAACCAAACGTAGCGGAGGACTACCGAAATTCCAGCGCACACGCTGTATTGTTAGTGATAATGACATCTTTAAATGAGTGATCTCGTAAAACAGATGAATCATAGTACGCCTTACGTTCTAGCAGATGGCGATGCCGGGGTAATAACTTCGTCTCACTACTTATAGGATTTATATATCAAAGGAATGCTCTAGCCCGGGCCTTCGTTGAGACTTTACCGTACAAAATGCATGCTATAGTAACAGCCTCATAACGATAAGTTTTGGCGATATGTGAGAGAAATTGAAGAACTTATGAGGAGTTTTTACACCGTAGAAAAGACTGAATCTGTTCTTCAATGTACCTATGTGTGTACCAGATGTTGCACGATCCTTCACGAGACACCATACACGGTCCTATAGGACTTTGCGGCTCGCACACTGTTCCGTAGAGATGACAATCAGTTGGGACCTTCAACCCTTGCAAAACAAGGTTGCAAATGCAGCCCGTCTTAATTTCCTTACTAGCAAA
This sequence comes from uncultured Methanomicrobia archaeon, assembly GCA_964557335.1. GTDB lineage: Archaea > Halobacteriota > Bog-38 > Methanoflorentales > Methanoflorentaceae > DASPRZ01. Next base: position 10,334 of record CAZKZX010000025.1, read on the forward strand.
GTCGAGTTCATATTTACTCTTAGCGTCAAATTGGTTAAATTCAGCTTTGATTACATATCCAGATTTTGGAATTACTGGAAACCCCCGCCATTCGACATCAACAACATCAAATGTCCTTTGCATTAATCTCTGCGCTTTCACGTTTCCTTCATACTTCACGACTCGTGGATATGCGTTCTCAACCTTGTGCTCACCGTTTACGATTTGTTTCAAAAGAAGGTAAATCCCATACAATATGTCGACTGGTTCGAATCCCGCAACCACTTGCGGTACCGGGAATCCCTCATAAGGCTTTAACCCGGTTATCGTACAAACGTGTCCCGGCAATATGAAACCGTCAATTTTCGCTTGGGATTCGGTAACTCGTTGAAGCAGCCAGCTAAGAGCGGGCGGGATCAGCCTGTGAGAGCACATGATCGAAAAGTTGTTAGGTAGTGTGCTTAACAACGCTACTGACGTTGTTGGGGCTGTTGTTTCGAAACCAACTGCGATAAAAGCAACGTCATTTTTTGTCTTCTTTGCAAGTTCGATCGCGTGCATTATGCTTCCAACGACCTTTACATCCCCTCCAGAACTAGCGAGCGATCCTCGGGATCCGGGAACTCTTAGAAGATCGCCATACGTGGCGACCGTTATGCCCTGCTGCGCAAGTTTCATTGCTGCGTCGATTTCACCTTGAGGGGTTATACAGACGGGGCATCCGGGCCCCATAACCACTTTTAGATTTTTAGGCAGGAGCGACCTTACTCCATAGCGCATAATCGATGCTTCGTGTGTCCCACAGACGTGCATTACCTTGATGGGCTCTCCGTAGAGATCAATGAGTTCATGAATCTTTCTTGAAAGCATTTGTGCAGTTTCATTATCCCTAAAATTCAAATTCACGCAAATCTCTCCTATAATACGCAAAAAAGATTGATATATAGTAAATTAATGTTTGCTCTCTTATTTAAAAAATTATATAATTGTAAATATATATTCAACGCTATTAATAAATATCGAATGCTCTATCGTCTTACAAGCTTGTTGAAACTGCGGTTAAGAAAATTGTTATACACACGACATTGTGCTGAATCTATCTTGTTTCTAGTTTGTTGTTGGCAAACCCGTAGACGTGCATGAGATAGAGTGTAGATGTTGGAGCTAGAACAATAGAATATACAACAGGTTAAGCTAGCGTCCTTATTAGTCTTATTCGATGCGTTGTTGAGTGTATAGTTGAACAGACTTACAATTGCACGTTGTTTAGCCCGTGGTTAGCACGACGTTATTAGGCAGATAGCTGACTCACAGTAACAAGTTGCGTACATAAGATTCCAAAATTGAGATAGAGTGAAAGTATTGCCTTGTCATAATATATGTCGCAAAAGAGAAATTAGGTCACCGTTTTCTAAGATCCTTTCCCGCGCGCGTATCTCGTTTTTTCCTTGTTATTCAAGCAAGCAAGACCGACTCTTCAATACGTTGCTAACAAGATGAGGATACACAGCACACTCATCATCACACTTGCATCCTCACAAACTCATCATCATCGGCTCGACTCGAGGGTATAATTGATCAAATTAAAATTATCACAATCGGTATTAATCGCAGGAAATACGTAATTCCTGCACATAACCACAGCTAGCCATTTTAAGAGCCTTAGTTTACCACGAGGTATCAGCTTCGTTTGTCGGATAGATCACTGCCTGCAAAGGTACTAAAGTTTGGTCAATCACCGTAATGACCGGCCGCGCCACCTTTTCGGCAGAGCACTAAAAACTTGTTAACCTGCCTGTAAATCAACCTACATATAAAAGACCTGAATTATGATAGTTGTATTCGCACTTTTACTAATTTTTTAGAAATTTTTCTTAAGCCTTGATCTGTTCTGCAGAAAATCCCTTACTTGCAAGAATGACCTTTACGCGATCCTTGTGATTGCCTTGAAGCTCAATAAGGCCATCCTTAACAGTGCCGCCGCAGGCTAACTTCGCTTTGAGGTAACTCGAGAGGTCTTCTAAGTCGATCTCATGTGGGTCGATCCCCTCTATGATGGTAACTTCTTTACCGTATCTTCGTCTGTTTACTTTGACAGTTATTCGTTGTTGTTCTTTAGCGACCTCTTCACATATACAAAGCTCGGTTGGTAGCCCACAAACGTAACACATTCCAGAATTCATGCCTTTTAATTTACCTCCGACTGTGTTCGGTTTATTATTTATGTACCCGTTAAGCCTACTCAGACATTAAGGTTGTGGTATACGCTGGACTAGAGTGCTTAAAAGTGTATATGATCGATAATTACCAACCGTTCTGCATAAGGATTTCCGCAGCATCTGTGACACGGGATCGATACAATATCTAAAATCACAGTAAACACGTTTTGTCATCATATACTTCTCGAACTACGTATCTCGTCATATGAATATAGCAAGGACGCAGAGGCTTCCGAGTAAAATGCAAAAATAGCTAAAGTTAATGCGTTCTGCTACTGTAAGCAAGATGCGAATTGTAAAAATCCCAAAAACGAACGCGACGACTATTGCAAGCGCAGAATATACATTGAAATAAAGCCCCCCTTTCAGTATGCCTAGACCGATTTCCGCGCCTAAAACCGCAGGGATATACATCATAAAGCTCAAATTTAACGCATCCTGTGCTCCGTATCTCCTCAGGAGAAGAGTAGAAACTGTGAGCCCTGATCTACTCAGGCCGGGAAGCGTTGCAAATCCCTGCATGATTCCCACGAGAACAGCATCTTTTATTGAAAGGCTCTTATTCAGGCTCATGCTTCTCTTTGCGAATGACTGCAGCATCCCAGTGACAATTAAGAGTACGCCAATAAAGACGATGGCAATAGTTCCTGAAAACCTAACGTGGCTTAAGCCAAAGACTGCTAGCGGCGCGCCGATTAACCCTGTAAAAAATGTAGATACGATTAAAAAGGTCGTGAGTTTATTGTAGCCCCTAGGATTGTTTACATCCTTGAGATAGTACGGCAGGTTTTTAATAAGAGCAGTGAGGTCGTTTTTGTAGAAAAGTGATGCGGCGAAAAAGGTTCCATAATGAAGCCATATTGCATAATATACTGCTTCGGACAGTTCGACTT
>CAZKZX010000026.1:0-13417 GCA_964557335.1 uncultured Methanomicrobia archaeon
TCGCGAGGTGAGATAACGACGTTATGAGCAGCAATTTGATATATGAATGGGTTACGTGTCGTTTATCCTTTCGTGTTAATTCTTTGTGTTGATTTCTACCCGAAAGCACTAAAAATAAGTGCCAGATTCTGTGGCTCCTGTATCAAGATGGCCAAGGGAAATGCGGGCGGGAATACAGCGACTAGTATTATCCAAGGAAGATTTGTTACAAATAAATCAACAAGTAATGCTAATGCGTCTACCAACGGTTCACCTCCTTTTTTTTGATTTCTATTTATCAGTTTTCTTGATTCTATTTATCAGTTCTGCGAAGTCGTCTTATTCCTTCGCAAAATTTTATCACGGATGCTCTTCTTAGGTAGTGTAAAAGTAGCGCATGCGGATTCCTCAAAGCAGTGTTTATGGCCCGTAACTTATGTTACCCTCGTATGCTGCGACCATCGCTGCGACCATTGCGTCGAATATTAGGACTAACGGCTGTAGCCCCAAGCTGTCGAATAGCAAGGTATAGCGATAGAGGCGTATATCCTCTTTTTTGGGTAAAGTTGTTGTTTATCCATAAAGCACTACCCTGTCCTTTTTCAAACAATGAATAAGTGTATGAGATTGCTTCTCATTATTATTTTTGCCGGATGCTCTCAGAGTGCCACTATACAGCCAATTGTGTCGTAAGGTTAAGAGACACACATCAACAATTTACTATGAAACAGCTGTCGCCTCTTTAGTCTCCGGAAAAAGACAGCGTTTTCACTAGAAGACATTTGTCTCTTTTGGGCATTAAAAAGTGAGAACGATTATCTTCTATACCCGTACCTGATTAGCGTTATAGGGAAGAGCTATAAGGTATTCTATCTTAGTCAAACCCCTCATCAACGTACCGGTCCTATCCCGTTTTCTGCACGACTCCAAGACCCGTGCGCTGTACAGTCACCTGAGGGGAACCGTGGTAGTGGACCGATCCGGTACCGCTTATGTTGACGGTGAGAGTGTTCAATGCGGTTACTTCAGCTGAGCCGACGCCCGTAATGGAGACCGTCGTTGTGTCGGTTTGCAGTTCGTAACTGCGCAGGCTTCCAACGCCTGTCAGCGTCGCGGCATGGGCTGTCGCGTTACCGCGCAAAAGCACTGAGCCCACACCGGACACTTGTGTTGTAAGCTGGGTAACGTTAACGGGGATATCAATGCTTCCAGCACCTTGCAGCGTCAGATTGAGTGACTTTGCGTTCAGAGGGGAACTGCTTAGAACGGTTCCTGCGCCGCGGTTGGTTATGCCGGTAATATCAGTGACGGACACGTAGATAGTGAGCGGTGTCGTAATTGGCGGAATCGGACTTGTTGCATCAATCTTTAGGACTCCATTTGTTACCTCTGTTCGAATATTTGGAACGACACTGTTTTTTGCCTCAACTGCAACCGACTGTGTGTTATTTTGGGTAATGTACAGCGTGCCAGGAAGTGCAAAGTCTATGCTCGTAAATGAAGCCACGCCTCTTGGCTCCCTAATAATGTTTTCGGGACCTGTGCTCGTGTTCGTCTGGAACTGGACACAACCACAGACTAGGGTGGCACTAACGAGTGCAAGTGCTATAACGTAGACGACCTTCACTTTTCCCACTTTTAGCCACATTGCATACCAATGCATTCGCTATCTATTTAGCGGTTTCGAAGCAAGATGAAATATGATCAACTATATTGAGCTGTAGCTATTAAACGCAAAACAAATTGTAGCCGAGATCCACAACATCCGGATGATGAGGCAACCATGAGATTGCACGCTTTCGCGTCTACAAGTATCGTATTGACCTGCATTTCTCCAGGTAGTCGGTGATGTCCTTCATAGTGGTACGATCGTAAAAGGGGCAAACGTGGACATTGTTATACCTCAAACGCTCATTTCAGACAAATAGCAGTGATGAGCCCGAAGCATTAACACAAGTCACGTAGTCGCGCTTAATTGCTCCTTACAGGTGCGTCTGTTGGGAATTTTTAGCCTTTGAGTTACATCTTTGATGTGGCGTTGAAAAGCTCTTATAGGGTTGGTAAAGTAGTTACCTATGAGGGAGTTCCACAATGGAAAGAGATGAACATGACTTACTTAAGGATATCGTAGCGGAAATACCGCCCCATCTTGCAGACGTGTATGAAAGCGTCAGAGTCCTCGCAGCCGCGCATTTGCGTGATATCGCCGACAGACGAACGCATCATTTTGTAACCCGTTTGTTCTGGACTGCGCTCATTGTCGATATAGCGCAGTCCAATGATAAAGATCACCCGACTCTTACCGATGAGGATATGACCCTGCTAGAGGACATAGCAATGGAACTTGAAGATGGGGGCGTTCGAGAGTGGTTGGCAGGGCTCTGTACGATGCTCCGTATGGATAAAATCGTTCGTTTCACAGAGAGGTGGCCAAAACTTCCTGCTGAAGACGATGAAAAAGCTATGATGGTGTTCCGTGCAGACATATATCAAGAAGTGGTGCCCTATGTAGGCGATGCTAGGATAGATGAATTAGTTAAGTGTTTACCGATAAGGAGAGATGATTAAAACGCTCTAGTTGGGGCTACCTTAGCTTAGGTGTAGCTTTTTAGTGGTATTGGTATTATTGCAGTCATGTCTACTCCCTCTTTGAAGGCGAATCTTTATCGATGTGCATTCAAAACACATCCTTTTAATAATGTAAATTTGACAACCGAGAGCCACAGCGGCATGTTTACAAGAGTTCTCGGAGCCCCTCCTTGTCAAAAGCTATGAATAATTCATTAATTGGTTGATACCTCCTTAGTTCTATCTTTGCCTTGTGTTAGGGCCTTCCGCTGTTGAGAACGAGGTGAGCAAGTAAAGCTCATTTTCAAATACGCTTGTTCATAAAGAGGGTTTAAAAATGAAAATGAAAACAAATACGTTGAGCACTTCTCTAATGCCACTGAGCTCAACGAGCGTCCTATAAACGTATCCTCCTTCACCTAGAACGACGTACCATCTTGACTCTTACAACCACTGTTATCACGTATCTGTAAACTGTACTAGGAATGTCTAGGCTATTTAGAGATAACTATGCTTTGAGCATCGAATTAAAATAAGAACATTAGTTTCGTTTGTTTTAAATTACAGTGCAGAATAGCATATAGCACAGCTGCGCTACTCTAACCTACCCTACCTAGCGTGAAACTCTCGTCCAAAATCGCGTTGAACTAAAAGGATAAGCGCTGAGCGCTTTACTTTTTCTTTATTGCGGCGATCCACTCGTCTACCGGCGTGGCGGGCATACTCATGATCTGAACCGTCCCGCGAGAACCCAGCTCTACCGAAGCCCGACCGATCGCCTCGTTGTCCGGAGCCTCCACCACATTAACGAAGTCGTAGGGCCCTAGCACCGCATATTGAGAGAGAAGTTTTACGCCACAGGCCTCAATCTCTTTATCGACCTCCAGAATTCGTTCAGGTCTTTCCTTAATGGTCCTCCTCCCCTCAGCCGTGAGAGTGGAAAGAAGGACGTATATGGGCATACATGCACCTCCAGCGATAATTCTGTGTTCATGCCATTTCTGTCTTTCGCCGCAAGGAGAGTTGATCAGCAGGCATTTGTCGAGATAATCGGTGATGTGTATGTCATATTTTTAAGGACTTTTGAGCAATGAAGGTTGAGCAATGACGGAGGCTGTATAAAAAATAGTTTGATTTTATTATAGTTATAACAGTATTTTTAACACAGTTAGGATATTTTTATGTCTTATGTGGATTATTACCACTTCGCTCACTCACCTACCCCTTATTCCAAGCTAATAGCTGCGCAATAATCGCAGGAATCGGTAAATGTTGATTGCGCCGGGATGTATGCTGCGTATGCTTTATTGATATCGAAAAACGTGTAAAGCAACACAACAAACATCACTTCGTAAAAATACAAGTTGGTAGAATAGGCTACACGAGCTTATGACAATCTACAAAATTGTAGTTATTATAAAGCCTGTGAATTCGAGCACATCCGAATGAAAGGACATAATTAGATCAGACGTATAATGGGTTAAGTGGTGCAAACTTGTGAGAAATTTGAGAAAATGGCTGACCATCTCACTGATGTTGAGCGTCATATCTATCATAGCCTTAATAGCGTTTACAATCAGCACTAATACAGTTAACAGTTTAATCCATATAAATCCCCTATTTCTCTTCGCAGCAATTGCCTTCCAGTTTCTATCGTGGTTGGTATGGGCGGCAAGGATGAAGACTATGTCAGAAGCAATTGGTGGAGAAATTTCACTTAAAAACTCCGTCGCAGTCGTTCTCTCAAGCCTTTTTGCAGCTTCAATTACTCCCGCACACGCGGGAAGTGAAGTTGTGAGAGTTCAGCTTTTACGACGCTTTAAGCTATCAATAGGAGACGCTTCAGCCGTGGTCCTCGGAGAGGACATGCTCGATGCACTCTTCTTGGGTATAGCAGCACCTATAGGCTTCATCCTGTTTCAACATCAAATGAAAAGCAACATCGCGTTAACCGCGCTCTTTGCTTCTGCCGCGATCCTGCTTCTCATCGTATTTTTCGTAATTTTCTACGCAATAGCAAAGCCAAAAAAGGTGAAGTTATTAGTTACAAAATTTCGATGGCTGTTCATAAAGTTTCGTGGTCATAAAAAAGCTGATGAAATGATGACCAGAATACTTCGTGAGATTGACGTCTTCCACGACAGTATAACAACATATCTAACGGAGGGGAGGGGGGCCCTGAGCAAGGGGTTCGTATACACCATAGCATTCTGGACGTTTCAATTTTCCATAGCATCCCTCATACTCGTGGGTCTAGGATCCCAACCTTGGATACTCCCATCGTTTTCTGCGCAGACGGTGTTAACATTGATTGTAATACTCCCCCTCACTCCTGGCAACAGTGGCGTAGCGGAAATAAGCACCGCTTCAATTTATTCAGCTTTTGTTAGCACCTCAATACTGGGCGTGTTTATCTTAGCGTGGAGGTCTGTAACGTATTACCTGAATATTCTAGTTGGCGGGTTGGTAAGCTTGAAAATTTTGAAGGGCACGAAGGTGATAGAAGGGGCAGTTGACGAGGTCATTGGGGAATTAGAATGAAGTAGTTATGTTCAAATATTAGTTGTTTTTCGTCTACGTGCTCTTGTCGTTGTTCAGCACTAGTATCTCTAGAACGCGATGGACACTGAAATGTTAGGCCTCCTTTCTAGCTCCATTTTAGGGGGAACTATCTCGGCAAATCGGCCTTTTGTCGGTAACCTAAGGGCACTTTAATAAATTTACAGTATTAGTATCACTTCATAAACCTACAATAAAAGCACATCCCGAACACATTTAAACCCATCCGGGGTCAGTCGTACCGCTACTGTTTCGGCACCCAAAGTGCGCGCTACTTCAATACAATGGTTTGTTTCCCAATAGTCGAGGAAACTATCAATTTCATCGTCACTGTACCCCCACTCTTTGCCGATTGCATGAATGTCCATTTCCCATACGGTTGTGTCACCGCCTAAATGAAAGTATATTTTCCGGAGTAACTCATCGCGTCGTTTGTTTACATCCAACGTTACCACCATACCATATTTTTGGGTAAGTCATATAAAAAGTAGAGCTGTGGGCAGCTCCTATTTGGCTACAGCAACATCAACACAATACAAGTGTATGTGGAGCTGAAACGCTCGAAGAGAAACATCACACTTTCATCTCCTCTTCGACAATTTCATCTCCCACTGGACACGATACACACGAAGTCATCCAACTGTGAGAAACGCAGAGAGCTCGAGCTCAGTTCTACCTCGCATATGATCGGTTCATTCCATTCTTTATATGTCACATCAATGAGGAGGAGCATGTTCTACCTACCTTCTGAAACCTTTACACCACTGAGGAGCTGGAGGCCACGTCAATGCGATCATCGCTAGCCAGACGCCGAAAGAGACTATGGACAATTTCGAGATATGATCCCCGCGCTAAATGTGGATGAACTTACTCACCTCTTTACGATGGCTAAAGCCAGTGCACCACCAGAGGCATTTCGAGCCGTAAGCACGCTTGCAAAAAATCTCCTCAGCGCTGAGGATTGGCAACGCTAAAATCACGAGTCGAGGGTATGTGAATAAGTAACGGGTTTCTAGCAGGCAGACACGCCTTAGAAATTGATTTTCTGTTGATTTAAAAGGAAAAGTTCAAACTCCCAAAAAAGGATACAGGAGAAACGAGGGACGATGTGAGACACTAACCGATCGATTGCATGGGATCGGACGTTGGTTGAATAGTACGGGATCTGTCCTGATACACTTAGAGTTCTATCGCAACGACTTGTTAACTGCATCGTAATATGTTCAAATATTTGCCTCTTTGTGCATTATGCCAAATAATGCCCTTCTAAAGCGCCTTGAATATTGCGAAAGTTCTTTGTAGGCCGCACAAAAGTCGTCATCTGATACGTCATGCAACGAGTGACGAACTTTTTTTCTAATTTGTATACGGGTATAAAATGTTTTATCGCGTAGAAGTATGAAGAGTACCTCCATGATATGCACCTCAATAGGTCCAATAATAGCCCGGTTTGGCGATTTTCTTAGGCCGCCTACTGTTCTATTCACAGCTCCTCCTCTGGTGGGCATGTTCTTACCGTATGGTCACCACGAACTGTAAACCGCCGTGGAAAACCCACTTCAACACAAGTTGAAGCGAATGGTAGCATGTCCAATTCTATTTGTTCATACGTTCCCATGTGTACCTTTATATTAGAGCGAATGTTGTTAACTAACGGTGGCGATCTTGAATTGAATGTATGCGTATACGAATTAACCATTTTTAGGGCTCTGTCTTTCTGCAACCGCATTAAACTATGCTATGCACTTTGCTTTAGTATTGAATCTTGATAAACGAGCGCGTGCTTCTTCGCTATGTTTTCCCACACGATATGATTTGCTACATATGCCTGTGCCCGTTCCGTGTACGTCTTGAACATCGCGTAGCTAGTAAGGAGCATGGTGATCGATTTTTGCAATTGGTCGAGGTCACCGGCGGGTACAGTAATTCCGGCTCCACTCGCTTCGATTTCTGCTTTTAACCCTTCCAGCGAAGTTACTATGGCCGGTTTATGCAGGGCAAATGCGTGGGCCAAGTTGCCGCTCTGGGATGCGTGTTTATACGGCAATATGACGAAATCGGCCACAGATACGATGCTGTCATAGGTATCAGGATCAAATGCACCGATGATGGTCTTTATGCTATCCCGTGCTGGCGACTCGTCGATTGCGTTCAATAGCGCCTCCTTATATTCGGTCAGAACTGATGAGGCACCGGGCCTCACATCACCTGCAATCACGAGGATGACATCATTACCCGCCTCTTTTACGACGTCAGGCCATATTTTAATGACGCTTTCAAAGTTCTTGTTCGGGTCAAACCAGCCTATGCAGAGAGCGACCTTTTTACCCGAAAGACCGAATCGCTCTTTCGCATTGGTTATCGGGACGATCTTTTTTGCACCGTGGGGGATGACGTTGACGTTTGTGGGCACCCAATTCAGATTGTACGGCAAAAAGAGTTTTTGCACCTCGACGTGAACTATGGCAGAATTAACTAACCGTAAGCTAATGTCAGTGAAAAGGGCCTCAGATCGTCCTAGTGAGGTATAGATGCTATGGTACGTCATCACAGAAGGGATTCTGTCGAGGTTTAGCCGATACAACAGTGGCAATATCTTTCCACTATAATCCCCGTTTGTGTGATAGAGCCCGTATTCGTGCTGAATGTGAACCACGTCTGGCTTGAGTTGCTTTATCGTTTCATATACTGTTGCGTCCCACCCTGGATTGTTAAGGTCAATGACGGGATAGACGTTCGCTTCAGTATGCCCTCCACACTCCTCATCCGTATGGCAGATTATGCTCACGTTATGTCCTTCACTTCTCAGAGCTGATACAAGCTCAGAACTATACGTAGCTATCCCGCAATGCCGCGGCGACCAACTTGTTAGCATGACAATATCTATGATAATCCCCCCTCGTTGTGTCAAAAAGTGGTAAAACACCACTATACGATCTGTCTCGCTGTTCGCAGCGCCTTTCCTAAACGTTCTTGAAGGTTTCCTAGCTCGTTGTCAATATACTGTTCACACAGTTCAGCCCTTCTGGCCCAGTCAAACGTAGCTGCCCATGCACTCAACTGCTCCATAAATAGCGGCTTCTCGCCAATTACTTGTGCCGTTGCGTTCAACGAGCGTCCACTGCCCATATTGAGATACAGGCAAAAGCCGCCGTATGCTTCACTGCTCTCCCCAGGCAGTTCGTGCCAAGGCTTTCTTTCATTTTCATCCATTTTTCCCGTTTCACATAATTCCATCGGTGTCATCTCCTGACTTCGTCTCTTGCCGTAATGACAATTAAGATCCGTTCAATTCCGATTATAGAGTACTCGCAGCGGCGATATGCCGACACGAAAGAACATTGCCGTAGTGTCACATTCGGCTTTACAATAAGGTTGAAGGTTAGACATCACTCGTCTGGGATCGTTTAAAAATACATCTTCATGTCAGCGTTGCCCACGTGCATAAACCCCACTGCACTTTGTTATATATACAATACAACAACGATAGTATAGTATATAGCTCTTTTTGTATATATATAACAAAAAATTTTTGTACACCTATAACGATACAGTACTCCATTGAATGAATGCTGAAGGCCACCTGCAACGAGCAAAGAGATTTACAGAGTGTTACGGCGTTGAAAGATGATGAAGCACACGTAAACGCCATAGCTGAGCTCGTTCACAGGTGTGCGTTCCACTATCTCGCTTATGGCTGTGAAAGAAAGTTTGGCATACCTATCGACATCCACGCCGGCCTTCCATGCTTCTGCGTGAGCGAGGCGACGATGCAATTGCCGATGTATTTGGAGAGCCGATGTATTTGGAGGGCTGGGGACGATCAGGCAAGGGCGGTGGTACAGTGAGAAGGGGAATGGAAAGATCATTTCGCGGGGCCTCGAAATACTTGACACGATCATATGAAGGAGCAAACGACGATGAACGGTACTGTGTTATCCGCAGCGCTTAACCTTGCGCAAAAGCTCAAAGCGATTCCAACACTGGAGGCCGTAATCCTCTTTGGCTCTGCTGCTACAGAGGAGATGCACAAGAAGAGCGACGTTGAACTTTTCCTGTTGTTCGACGCCGACCATAATCCGGAAGCAGGAGAGGAGGGTAAGATCGTCCACAGGGCTGCGGGGGAAATAGAGCGCAGCTACAAGCTTGAGAATTCCTTTTCGTTCGAGTTCGTGAACCGCGGAGAAGCGGTCAATTCGGAGTTCCTGTGGGAAGTTGCCAAAGATGGCATCATGCTCTACTGCCGGCCGGAGAAGGTACTGGGAACGAAGGAGTATCTGAAGCCCGCCGTATTCATCTCCTATACGTTCGGCGAGATTCCTCAGAAGGATAAGATGTACGTGGGGAGAAAGCTCTACGGCTATAAAGCGAGGCTGACTTACAAGGGGAAGGAATATGTGATCGAGAGAGAGGGGTTAATAACACAGTACGGAAAGCGGCTTGGAAGAGGAACACTCTTAATTGATGCGCGAAAAAGCGATGACGTGATACGGTTATTCAACGAAAAAGGTGTGGCCTACACCATTACGAGGGTATGGGTCTAACTGTTTCCAGAAGTTACAAACTTTAGCAGCTGCAAGTATCGTATCGACCTGCGTCTTCTCCATGTAATCGGTGATGCCTTTCATAGTGGTACGATCATACAAAATGCCCCCTTTGTATGATAACGGTCGCTATTTTGACCTCCACCTAGTGAGTAGGACGCAGTCGCACATATAGAACAAAACAATAGCACAACTGAGGTGATTAGTGGTCGATTAAGGATAATTTAAACGCTGAGATTGTACGCCATACTATGATGTAAGCCTGTTATACAGCGATAGGACACATGGAATATAGAATAGGGAAATACTACTAAGAGTGTTAAACTCAATCTTACCGCACCCCTCTCACACTACTACTTCTACAACTGCAAGCCCACTTAGGTAATTTAAAAGCTGCTATTGTAACCTTCAAGCCTCAGAAAAGTTATTTAAGGAATTGAATTGAATACTCCTACGGTGGTACTCATTGGCTAAAAAAGAAAGGATCTCGGTCCTACCGGATGCATGTATTTGGCACGACAGAAAAAACTATATGATTGAAATAGGACTTCCCGGTGTTGACAAGAAGGATATAGAATTTGAAGCATCGGAAACGGGCTTTTGTCTCAGGGCTCCCAGAAATGACACCCAATATGTCGGCTGCTGGTTCCTCACCCACACCATCGACCCGAACAAGGCAGAGGCCACATTCTCAAATGGACTGCTGAAGGTTACAATGCCGTTAGTGGAACTATTCGAAGGCGTCAAAGTATCGATAAAATAACAAAACACAGTAACTATGTCATTTGAAATTTGAACTTAGTTTACTGATCATCACCCGCGTAATTGCCGCTTTAGATCTTCAAGTTGCTTACTTCGTACTTCTTCTATTTGTCGTTCCTGTGCCTCTTCTCGAGCGCGGGTTTCTAAAATCTCGCGATATCTTTTATTTGCATCTGCGACATGAGCATCAAGAATCTCTCGGCAGATGCCCTCTTTAATAGCTTTTGCGTCTTGGTCGCATTCAAACAGGATTTGCTTTCCGTGTATCCGTGTGTTTGTCTTCGGTAAGGTTGTAGTCCACTTAAGTGGCATCATATTTATAGTATTCAAAAATATAAGCTCCCACTCATGCGGGGGTGCGGCAGAGAGGAGGTAAGGAACACTTATGGTGCCCTCCCCCGTTTGGACGATCCCATCTACGTAAATATCCTCAATATAAATATCCTCAAATGTCATTATATACGCTCCTTTGTTCGTTTGTGAGATAGTTTGGCTTGAAGTTTTTCGTCAGTGGGCAACGTAGTAGTATGCTGAAGTAATTACTCAACTTCTTCAGGTGTCCATGCAATTATATGGTCTGTCTCCGTCTTGTCGTTTGCTATACTATGTTATGTTGTGGACGATACGGCGTAAAATGTCGTCAACATTTTTTTTATCGTGACCTTTTTTTGTCCGAACCTGCTTTTTTAGTTTTTAGCTTCTTCTTCAAGTTCTTTTATATCTGCTTTTTCAGATTCTTCTTCTGTTTGAAGGTTTTTTGTCAGAGCCTTCTTCTTCATCAGGTGATGTTGTTGGTCATTATTCTGGGGATGAGCCATACAGTCAATTCACCTCTTTTTTCATATATCAGTAGTGTAACAATCACCTCTATTATAGATTTCCTTTCCGTGCGATAACCCCTCACTACTTTTCTTGCCATCGAAAAAATAGAAAAATACCCCCCGCTTCTGTAGTAATAAAATCGAAAAAATGGTCTAATCGTAAAAATAATTAAGCTACACCCCGCTCCTGTACCATGACCCCAAAAACCGCTCTAGCGCACCTTAAACCCGATCCGAGAAGTGTGAATATTTCATCTGTATGCCTTTTATACGATATTTCAGTAAGTCTATTACGGTGAAAAAAATGAATACGAAACAGGATCGTGAGAGATTTATGTGCAAGCTCTGCGACTACATAAACGCGGACACAACCAAGCAAACATCTGATATTCGCCCGATTGCTGAAGAGTGGGGGATTAGTAAAGAAGAAATTGATCATTTCATTGCATATTATAGAGAGAAAAACTACATTAAAACGGGCGGGTTTGGCGATTTTAACTACAGATTAAGCATCACTGCCGACGGCATTGATTCGTGAAAAGTGTAGACTGTTCCGCAGTGAAACTTTAGGTACGAGAGCTCCTTTACAGAGTGCGTTGCGCTCACTTCGTTTCATTCAATATGTTTGTCAATGATCTCTGTTTCTAATAGCGCCGAAAGCGCGGCATCAATAATCTCGCTCACACTCCACTGCTCATGCGTTGCTTCTATCATACGCTGTTGAACAACCTGCAATTTACCAAAAACGGTGTCGTTTATTTTAATTGTTTTCACTTTTGCTCGCTCTTTTGCGCTTCTTCTTCAAATGATCTCGTCAGCTTTTTTGCGTGATTCCAAATCTGTATTATCTCTTTTAGTTCTTGGTCGAACTCATCGAGCCCATTCCGAAGCCTATGAATCCTATTCCGTAGGTCTTTCAAGACAATTTCCAAATCAGGTTCTTTGTCACTCATTGCTTACTCCTTCTTTTTTTAGTGTAGTTTCAATCTTAGTTGTAATGGATGATGCCCCGTAACAGTTATTGGCCGTGCTTACTCCCTCTTTTGTGCCTCTTTTTCGAGTTCTCTTATATCTACTTTTTCAGATTCTTCTTCTGTTTGAAGGTTTTTTGTCAGAGCCTTCTTCTTCATCAGGTGATGTTGTTGGTCATTATTCTGGGGATGAGCCATACAGTCAATTCACCTTTTTTTTTCAAGTGGCGGTATTGTAACAATCATCTCTATTGTAAATATACGTTCGGGGAGGTAATCCCTCACTACTTTTTTTTGACCTTGAAAAATAGAAAAAATACCCACCGCTTCTGTAGCGATAAAATCGCTGCGTTTATTGGCGTAGGGTTTTTCGTTGAGGGGTTCTCTGATGCTAAGATAGCAACAAGCGTACCAACTGCTGTGTTAGAAAAGGCATTTAGAGTGGCGTTATTCCTTATTGTGTTGGGAACCTTCCTTAGTAAATGAATGCAGTTCAATTTGCGGCATCGTACATTCGACTTGCCAGTCTCCAATATCTAAATCCCGTTCTACATCGAGTAATGATGTGGCCACTAAAACGCCACGTGATTATACACATTTCGCTGGTCCTCATCTCGAACTGTAAGTATATGTGTGTCTTGTTGAGGTTGCTATGGCCGAAGAGCAGCTGCACTCTTCGAAGATCATCCCATCTCTCACTACGCGGATGGCGTAGCTGTACCGGAAGGTATGGGGCATTAAGGTGGTATGGGAAACTCCTCGAGAAGGGCACAGAAGTACTTAAAAAGTATCAATTCCACCGTGAAGAAGCGTGAGCGCTTCTTCCCTAACACAACGTCACTCCTGGCATTGCATGTGAATATCGGGGAGTTCCCAATTACTATGTAATTAATAATCATTCGAAAGAGCAACTGCCTGTGAATTTCCCGAGTAAATTGGTAAACCAAATCGGATTCTAATCTTTATAGCTGCTGTGGAATGCTACTTCACTTGACAAACGTGTCACTGCAATCACCTTATGCAATTCACTCGATTTATCGCACTGCTTCAGCAGGAGGTATCTTAGACGCAGTTCTTGCTGGTGCCATTCACACATTACAGTCAGGTGGATGCCAGGAAGTAGCAATTAGCTGAACAACGGGTACTGCGACGAGCATTTCCAGGTTTGAGCAGAGCGTAGGGTAATGGTATATACCATTACCCGCCTAGTGTC